>JAMOLY010000251.1 GCA_027068835.1 Thiomicrorhabdus sp.
AATGTGTTTTTGTGGCTCAGCTTTTTTTGCAACAACCTTTTTAGAAGCCGGTTTATTCGTATCAGGCTTAGCTGTTGAAGTACTTGTCTTTTTAGATGCTGTTGTCACAGGAGTCCTTTTTGCAGTCGCCTTTGCTGCTGTTTTTTTTCAGTTCTGTTTTCATCGCTGAATTGCCTTGCAATTCAATATTTTTTTCGCTGAAGTATCCACTTTCGTACTGCCCGACTTACCAACCACATTAACCATTTTTTTAACTAATGCTGCATTTGTTTTATTTTGGGTAGAAGCACTCATAATAGATACTCCTTAAATTAGCTGTAACAACCCAAGAACGAACAAGGCTATTACTTTTTTTGAGCTCAATAAAAGTCTATAGATTACAATCAAACATTAACTAATTTAAAGGTTAAATCAGTCTTTTTTCATAACTTTATCATAGCCTTCGTCAATGGCTTTCGCAAGTGCATGATCAACATCACTAAGCTCATCTGACGTTGAATAGATAATAATTGAAACTCGATCTCGACCAAAACTGATATTTGGATGATGCTCAAGACGCTCAGCTTCTTCAGCAACTTCGTCTAAGAAGGCTCTTAGAATTTCAAAATCTTCAAAATCAAACCGCGCATCAAGCGCAGCTGGTTTTTTTTTTGATCTCCAACGCTCATTCATACAAAACTCCTCGCAGAGTTTTGATTCATGTTCATTGTTTGATAAAACTCTTCAAGCCAACCGTTAATTTTAACTAATTGCTCTTGCTCTTCCGCATACAAACGACTAAACAAAGCATGGTCATCCACTGCACCCATATTGGCACAAAATTGAATCGCTTCGTTATAGAGTTGTATTAAGGCCAGCTCTCTGACTTCACAACTTTTTAATGCTTCAACAATAGAGTTGGTCGGTGTTGCTGGATTCAAAATACTTCCAGCAGGAACAACCCCTTTCATGACCATGCGATCCGTCAAAAGGTTTGCATGCTGAAGCTCTTCATTTGCAAGCGTAACAAATCCCTGAGCATAATTTAATTCACCACGAAACTTCGCCAAAGAAGCTTGTGCTAAATAGTGCTGTCCAGCAGAAAACTCCAAGCTTAACGCACGACCCAGATAGCCTAATACTCTTGAATCGCCCCCTAACTGCTGAGGTGCTTCAATTTGAGGAAAACTTCCTGCGCCAGGCATAATGTTACCCTGCATATGAGGTGAATAATGCATACCTCACTCCTCTTAATGTAAGAGGGCATAAGCCCTTAATATAAACTGCCCATAGAGCAGTAAACATATTTTATACAATGATTACTTTGCTGTGATAACAGACTCAACTTCATTGTGAGGACGTGCAATGATGTGCGCTGCAACAAGACCGTCACCAACACGTTCACAAGCATCCGCACCAGCTCTTACTGCCGCGTTAACCGCTCCAGTTTCACCACGAACCAAAATAGTTACATAACCACCACCAACAAATTCACGACTCACTAAACGTACTTCTGCCGCTTTAGTCATTGCATCTGCTGCTTCGATTGCAGGCACTAGCCCACGTGTTTCAATCATTCCTAAAGCAATTCCGTATTCTGTGCTCATTGTTCTCTCCTAAGGGTAAAAAATAAAGGCCTTATTATACGTTACTTCACGCCAATAAGTACCTTTCAATAAATTAAGCCGTTGCCTTCAGGCAAGAAATAATTACTTTGCTGTTAAAACAGGCTCAACTTCTTTATGAGGGCGTGCAATGATGTGTGCTGCAACAAGACCGTCACCAACACGCTCACAAGCATCCGCACCAGCTCTTACTGCCGCGTTAACCGCTCCAGTTTCACCACGAACCAAAATAGTTACATAACCACCACCAACAAATTCACGACTCACTAAACGTACTTCTGCCGCTTTAGTCATTGCATCTGCTGCTTCGATTGCAGGTACTAACCCACGTGTTTCAATCATTCCTAAAGCAATTCCGTATTCTGTGCTCATGGTTTTCTCCTAAAAAGATTTAAAATTTAATAATTAGTTATTACTTTGCTGTTAAAACAGGCTCAACTTCTTTATGAGGGCGAGCAATGATGTGCGCTGCAACAAGACCGTCACCAACACGTTCACAAGCGTCCGCACCAGCTCTTACTGCCGCGTTAACCGCTCCAGTTTCACCACGAACCAAAATAGTTACATAACCACCACCAACAAATTCACGACTCACTAAACGTACTTCTGCCGCTTTGGTCATTGCATCTGCTGCTTCGATTGCAGGCACTAGCCCACGTGTTTCAATCATTCCTAAAGCAATTCCGTACTCACTCATGCTGTCTCTCCTGTTACACTGGTTATTAATTATGTAATTGTGATGGCCAATTATCAATGATGCCACCAACTGTTAAATCCGTTAAAATTCTTTCATCACCTGTAGCACTTCGTGCCGAGGAGTTTGCGATGGTAAAAACCCAATCGCCATTCTTTACACCAACTGGATCCAATGCAACCAATGTTGAACCAGAAACACTTTTTAAAACCTTGACAGGTAGCAACCCCATCCCTTCATGTCGACTGGTCAAAATCAGCTGTTGCTTAACTTGATGAATCTCCATCCGAGAGCCCCTCCCACTTGTCAATAATACCAACAATGGTCAAGTCACTGGGGTAGCCCTTTATACCACTCGCATCTCGAGCAGCAGAACTTCCGACACATAACACCCAGTCACCAGGCATACAGCCAATTGGATCAACCGCAACCATAGGAGTACCCCCAGGTTTTTCGGTTAAAACCAACAAGGGTTTATGCTCTAAACTTGCAATACGGTTAGTAGAGACCAGCGTACGTTCAACCTTAAAAATCTTCAACTAATCCTCTCCTTAATGCTTATAACTAGCAAGCCAACTGCATTCTTTCCGCTGACTGGTACCCAGTGTTATCTCTCAATGTACATAACGTTTGCAGTTTACCTGCCTCCGACAAATCGGTGTAACGACTATGCACTGCACCTTCTATTCGCTTAGCCTTGCTTTCAGCACGCTCTTTTGAACCAGGAACCCTACCATCATAATCACAGCGAATAATAATAGGAATTGGCAACCCCTTATTGATGTTTAAACCTGTAAAGATTTTAATACCAACATCCACATCATTAAAACCTTCTTCTACCGTGTCTAGATAGCTGTAGTACGTTAAGTTTCTGAGTTGAACCTCTTCAAAACCACTTCCTATTCCAATAAAGCGTTCTGCATGGCCAATATCAGAGTAGCAACCTTTTTCATATTGGTTAACATACTCAATTTGAGAAAAATTATTCTCTATGAACCAAGCAATCAATTCATTCATCGACTCAAGCACTAAGCTTGAACCGCTTCTAGCATTACACTGCATAACAGCTTGCTGAATTTGAACCTTTGCTTGCTCGGCGGTCATTTTAGTTGTTTGGTGGAAAAGTGCATTCGTTTCAATGAAACGATCTAAACACACTTTTCCTTCTTTATCTGGAACGTGTATCTTCAGACTGTCGTCGTCAGTATTCATTCCAAGCAATAGCGCCTGTACAGTTGACCCGCACCCAAAACGATTTTCAATCGCTTGCCTAAAATCATTTAACTTAGACAAGGCAGCCTCAGCTGCTTTTGTATCATCACTACCATGTGCCGCACAACCTTGATGACTAGGATCGGACTTAGAGTAATGATAGACTGCTATTTTTAAATATCGTGTGGGTTCATCTATTGAATTTGGTACGCCTTCTCGAAAACGACTATGTTCAATAAACACCCAATTGCGAACACTTTCACTTACATCAAATAAAGCGCCAGCATGTGCTTTTCTTCTTACCAAAGAGTAAGGGAGTCTTAATACATAACTAATTAAGTGAGCTAGGCGACCATCTGCACAGGGCGCAATTCCAACTGCATGGAACCCCGCTTTTCTGAACATATTTTCAGCTTTCGCTCTGTTTTGACCTTTCAGTGGATCCTGCTCAAAAAACTCTTTAGACATTGCCATGAACTGGGCAAAAACACATTCACAATAGAAAGAATCACTGTCAAAGTCATTTTGATCAAACTTATTCAATACTTCCTGACTAAACGTAATGCCAAGCCGTGTACGGACAACATCCTGAATTTTACAAGCAAAACCTGATCGAGTTCGTTGAACAAATAACTCTTGCACAACGGACTTAATCTCATCAAATGCCGACTTAATACGCACTTCATAAGCACGCAGCATCTCATTTTGTTTAAATTGAACTAAAGGATTAAATCCCAATTCACTTTGAACCAATGAGGCGCTCTTAACATCCTGTGATAATCCATCATAAGACGGTCTCCGCACACATATTTTGCGCCGAAACATCGGTATTTTACGACTCTTTGCTTTCAAAACAATCTCACTTAATTTCTTACGCTAGGCTCTCGCACCACCAGACAGTGTAACTTTCGCACCATCACTTGTGTTTCCAGCAGAACCCGTAATGGGACTCGGAGGTACCTCTTCCATCGAATGAGGTCTAAAATTAGATGCATTCAATGGCGATTGTCCAGCCGCCCCTCTAATAGAAGGGTTTCGAGCCGGCGTTAAAGGCGCTCCTGTACCCGTTACTTTACTGCCACTGTCCCAACCATCTCCAGTAATAACACTGGCTGCCGATGCCATCGCATCAACACTTGCTGGCTGAGACACGTCAACAGGTCTCGTCTCTCCAATCGAAATTGGAAAATCTGATTCACCAGGCATAGATACATTTGAACCTTGACATACCAAGCTCATCTGATCAACACCCTGATATTGAGTACCAGTTACCAGTTCACAAGCACCTGTTTGAGCACCTGTTAAACCTGAAATACCTGGTTGAGCGCCTGTTAAAGGATGCCCACTATTTGTATCTACCGGTTGCATTTCCTGCTTTACATTCGACTGTTGAACAAACGAATTACCGGCCAGAAAATTTGCATTTGAGGCGCCTGAGGTTCTCAATGGCGATGAGGTACGATCACCTGTCACATTCTGTTTACTCGAAAAAGTACCCGAAACTGACACTTTTTCTCTCGTTTTATCAGAAACTGTCGGAGCTTGACAAACTGCAGCCACCTCTTCTTGTCCCTGATAACCCGTTCCAGTAACAGACTGGCAATAACCACTTGCAACACCAGTGACCGCTTCTAAACGACCCACTTGAGTTCCACTGGTTTTATTGCCTGCAAACGTCGTCGACATGACGACTTTTACAGGCGTAGCACCCTGCTCAACAGAGCTGGGTTGAATCGAACCAGATTGCACAGGAAAATCATTCCCTCCGCTCACCTTATTGCCATTGCTTTTAGTGGTGTCTGCTGATAAAGCGGGATTAATAGAGAACCCACCTACTGATGCAGTCACTCCAGAAGATTGTGTACCACAAAACAAGTCACCTTGATCGGCCGAAAGGTACTCAGTACCCGTTACGCCAGAACACAAACCGGTACGATCTCCAGTAACGGATTTCGCTTGACCCATTCTACTTCCGCTGATCGTTTGACCTTTAGTCGTTTGAGTCATCGTAACTTTAGAAGGAGCCGCTGAAGGCGCATCTGAACAATGGGCTGAAAATTCTTCCATGCCTAAATATTCTGTGCCACTCACCAATTGACAGTCACCTTTTTCGGCACCCGTTAATTGACCTTGTCCAACTTGTGTTCCTGATACCGTCTGACCGCTCAACGTTTCAGAAAAACCCACTTTTTCAACAGGCCCTCCTGAACGATTTTTACAACCTTGACGCTTCTTAGAAACGTCAGAAGACGAAACGCCTCCAGACTTTCCACGTTTACCACGCTCAGTTCGAACGGTCTTAGCAATATCTCTGCCTGACGCTTCAGGGTTACACGCTTTAGCAACAATACTTGCAGCACCGCCACTTGATTTATAAGCGGCAACACCTGCCTGTCCTTTTGCCTTAGACTTACGTCTAGCCTTAGAAAGCAGGCGACCACTAGAAGCCTCAACAACCGTTGATTTAACTTGTGCTCTACCATTCTTAGCACTATTGTTCACGCTATTTCTTGGCTTACTTTCAGACTTGGCTCTAGGCTCAATAATCGCTTCTGCTTGAGGCTTTTCTCTCGTTCTAGAAGCTGGCTGAGACTTTGCTGACGTAGACTGACCGCTCATCCGTTGCTTTCTTCTTTGTTTTGCCATTTCACGACCTTCTGACACAACCACTACTGGCTGAGAAGGCGCTACTGAAGCACGAACCGAAGTTTTAACCGTCGCAGCAGCAATAGGAGCTGGAGCCGAAGCTCCTCCTCTTACTGCTCTCTTAGTGGCAATAGGCGCAACAGTAGCTGCGCTATTTCCTCTTGATTTACGACGTGCAATAGCTTGGGAGCGCCCGCTTTGGGTTTTAGTAGATTTACTCATACTAAATGTCTCCATATTCATTTATTGCGTACGGATTACATGCCTCTTGGGCGGTAAACCACAAAGTTGTGTCCTTGACACTGCGTGTAGCTGTCATAGCCAACTACGCGAATCAAGTGATCAGGATACGCTTGACGACACTCTTCAATTTCGTTCAAGAAAAGGTTAGGATCACGCATTCCGAAGAATGGTAGCTTCCACATGCCCCAATAGTGATCAGCTGAGTTTTCAGGCTTATCATGCTCTAACGCTGGCGTCCAACCTTGATTGATAATGTATACAATCTGGTCATAAATTTCATCTGCCGTTAACTCAGGCAAGAATGAAAACGTTTCCATCGTAACGCGAGTGCGGTAATCGTCTTTAATTAAGTTACTCATAGGTATACTCCTTATATTTTACTTAGGCAAGTAATGATCTAGCCGTCCAATTTATCAACAGTATCGAACTCAAACTTGATCTCTTTCCATGTATCTAGAGCAACTGCAAGCTCTGGACTGTGGCGAGCTGCGTCACGAAGAATGTCATTACCTTCTCTTTCTAGGTCACGACCTTCGTTACGTGCTTTAACACAAGCTTCAAGTGCAACACGGTTAGCTGCGGCACCCGCTGCATTACCTGCAGGATGTCCTTGCGTACCACCACCAAACTGAAGTACAGAATCATCACCGAAGATATTCAATAGTGCAGGCATGTGCCATACGTGAATACCACCAGAAGCTACTGCGAAGATACCTGGCATAGATGCCCAGTCTTGATCGAAGAAAATACCTCTTGAACGATCTTCTGCAATGAAATCTTCACGCAATAAATCAACAAAACCAAGTGTTGAAGCGCGATCACCTTCAAGCTTACCAACAACCGTACCAGTATGCAGATGATCACCACCTGACAAACGTAGACATTTAACAAGTACGCGGAAGTGAATACCGTGGTTAGGGTTACGATCGATTACAGCGTGCATTGCACGGTGAATGTGAAGTAACATTCCGTTATCACGACACCATTTAGCAAGTGTAGTATTCGCTGTGAAACCAGCTGTCAAGAAATCATGCATGATGATTGGCTGACCAAGTTCTTTAGCGAACTCTGCACGTTTCATCATTTGCTCAACATCACCAGAAGTAACGTTTAAGTAGTGACCTTTACGCTCACCGGTATCAATCGTTGCTTTATCAACAGCGTTTGCTACGAATTCAAAACGATCCTGCCAGCGCTGGAAAGGCTGTGAGTTGATGTTTTCATCATCTTTGGTTAAATCTAAACCACCACGTAAGCACTCATAAACAGCACGACCGTAGTTTTTAGCAGATAGACCTAACTTAGGCTTGATCGTACAACCTAACATTGGGCGACCATATTTGTTTAGCTTATCACGCTCAACTTGGATACCACTTGGTGGCCCATTACACGTTTTAACGAACGCAACTGGGAAACGAATATCTTCAAGACGCAAAGCACGAATCGCTTTAAATCCGAATACGTTACCAACCAATGAAGTTAGTACGTTTACAACAGAACCTTCTTCGAAAAGGTCTAATGGGTAAGCGATGAACGTATAGAACGCTGCTTTATCACCAGGTACGTCTTCAATTCTGTAAGCACGACCTTTGTAATATTCCATATCCGATAATAAATCGGTCCATACTGTAGTCCAAGTACCAGTTGAACTCTCTGCTGCAACCGCAGCTGCAGCTTCTTCACGTGAAATCCCTTCTTGTGGAATCACTTTAAAACATGCTAATAAATCTGTATCAAGCGGCGTATAATCAGGCGTCCAATAAGTCAGCTGATAATCTTGTACACCCGCATCAAAAGTTTGTGTAGACATAGAACTTCTCCTCTAGGGTTTGGAGTTGAATTAAACTCAGGCATAATCTTATAGAGTAGTTCCTAGATTAGCCAATTGAAATAAACAATACAAAGAATTGATTAGACTCTATACATACTATGCTTGCCCATTCTTAATAAACTATATAACCAACCGATTAAAGCGCTAATTTTCAGGGCAAAACACCTAAAAAAATGAAACTTAACGTTAAGCCAATATAATTTACTTGCATACAATACTCTATCTCCATGCGGTCTGTAAAAGAATTTTTTACGTATTGCCATAAAAAATTAACGAAAACAAACCCTAATCAAGAAGTAATTATCAGCATAATAGCCAAATTTCCAAATGGAAATATGAATTTAGAGTGCAAGCAATTGATGCGCTATATAGCGTACTTTATATCTGAGAGTTCGGGATATAGGGCTAAAACAAAGCAGACGATAGCGTCAAGAGTAGCTCATGCCGCTCACCTGATGCCAAGGTAACCGTATTTTCAAACACATTGCCTGACTCAACGCATAAGAAGTCTGGCCATGACGCTTCTGGAATGTCGCTAAAGCCTTTAACGATCTCTGAACCTGGATTCCAGACAACCGTGGAGCTTGAGGACTGTTTATGAATAAAAATATGGCGAGACAAACGCTGATCTTCAATGATTGCACGATCAGAGTGATTTAAAAAAATAGAATCTATTGGAGGGGATAAAGAGAGCGATCCTGCTTGCACATTTCGCGCCATCTTATTTAATGCATCAATCTCAGTGCTACCTTCTAAACCAGACACAGAGACATTGGACACATTTTTTACATTAAAGTAACTATGAAGTGCTTCTGTAAAGTGCATTTCTTGCTGACTCAAATTCGTCGTAATTAAACGGAGCGATAATGCTTCAGCAACAGTAACAACCAATGCTAGATGGAACTCATAAGGCCACATTTCAAGTGTTGACTCACAAGACTCAATACTAAAAATAAGTTCCGTTGCACCGCAATCTAGTGTCTTAACCCGATCCAACTGCCAAAGTAAATTACGAACAAACCCATGCGCAGGAAGCGGTGATTTCGTAGCATGCTTACCAAACCACGGCCAACAGATAGGAATCCCTCCTCTTACGGCCTGTCGTCCATTAAACACCGCCGAGGGACTGAGCCACAACAGGTCAACACCCTTAGCGTTCTTTGGAACAAAACTTAAAACTTGAGCCCCATAAGGGGTTATTTTAGCCGTTGCAAAAGCATTCTCTACCATAATAACAGACAGCTCTTCTTGCCGATCAAACACAACAGAACTCATTGCGCTAACGCCACTCTGTTAATGTTTTTTCTAATAAATCATTTGGGTAGTCACCCGTTACATAAGCAGAGCCAATCGACTTAAGCAGCACCAAACGAACCATACCCGCCTGAACCTTTTTATCCCCCGCCATTAAATTTAAAAAGGCTTGATTGTCCATCTCTGTAATGGATGGTGGCTTAATTGGAAGCTTTACACGCTCAAACAACGATTGGATTCGAATCACATCCTCTTCACTCAAATGTCCTAAAAGTTTTGACAGGTACACCGCCTGCATCGTTCCTGCGCTCACGCCTTCACCATGCAGCCAGTTTCCGTATCCCATTCCCGATTCAATGGCATGTCCAAAGGTATGACCCAAATTAAACAGCGCACGAAGCCCCGCCTCTTTTTCATCCTTTGCCACAATTTCGGCTTTATCTTGACACGAGCGTTCAATGGCATAAGACAAGGCTTCTGGCTCACGGTTCATTAATCGCTCAATATTCTCTTCTAACCACTCAAAAAAATTTACATCTTGAATTAAGCCATATTTAATCACCTCGGCCAAGCCCGCAGAGAGCTGACGATCTTCCAAGGTATTTAACGTCTCTGTATCAATCACCACACATTCAGGCTGATGAAAGGCTCCAATCATGTTTTTTCCCAATGGATGATTTACGCCCGTTTTCCCTCCCACCGACGAATCTACTTGCGAGAGCAAAGTGGTTGGCATTTGAATAAATTTCACCCCCCTCTGAAAACAAGCAGCGGCAAAACCCGTCATATCGCCCGTCACACCACCGCCCAGCGCAACCAAGGTACAGCTTCGATCAAAACGCTGCCCAATCAATTCATCAAAAATTAAATTAAGGGTTTCCAAAGTTTTATACACTTCACCATCTGGCAAAACGACCGACTGCACATCAAAATCAGCAAAGGCTTTTTTACACAAGTCAAGATACAAAGGCGCAACCGTAGTATTGGTCACAATCAAAACCTGCTTACCTTTTACATAGGGCTTTACAAGCTCCGCTTGCTCCATCAACCCTTGACCAATAAAAATAGGGTAACCTCGGTCACCTAATTCAACCCGTAATGTTTTCATAAACGTTTTCACCAGATTTTTAAAATTACAAATAGCTTAAAAACGGGAACTATATCATATTCGCGCTTATTCATAGATAACGAGCACGCTACTCTAAGATGAAGCTTTTGAAGAAAAGCCCTTATATTTTTCTAAAAATAATCAGCATGATCCTCGCCTAATAACGCCAACGAAGACTCAACCGTTTCAGCCCGCTGGTATTCATTTTTAAGCTTCACATAATGGCTGGCAGAATATTTAAAAAAACGCCTCTCTTTTTCGGTCAACGGCCTGATCTGTTTAACAGGCGAGCCCAAATATAAATAGCCACTTTCCAGCACCTTACCAGAGGGAACCAAACTGTTTGCGCCTACCAAAACTTGGCTTTGCACCACAGCATGATCCAACACGACCGCCCCCATGCCAATCAAACATTCATTTTCAATGGTACAGCCGTGCAACACCACATTGTGTCCAACCGTCACATCTTCGCCTACAATGCATTGCGAACCCTTGGTCAAATCACTGTTATGCGTGGTATGCAATACCGCACCATCCTGAATATTAGAACGCGCACCCACCGTAATATTATTCACATCACCGCGCAAGGTTGCATTAGGCCAAATACTGACCCCCTCTGCCAATGCACATTTTCCAATTACTACCGCACTTTGATCCACCCAAGCCGACTCAGACACTTGTGGAAAAATGCCTTGATAAGTACGAATATTCATCCAAGCACCCCCTAAAAAAACAGCGGGCTTACGAAGTGTAAACGCCCCTGTAAGTAATACCCACACCCCATTAAACAGGGCATTTTTACCTTAAAATAAGTTTATTCAACTTTGCCATAAAAACACATTGAATCACGTAAATAAATAACATAGAATTCAAGCAAGCTTTATTAAGAAAATAGCCATTTAATTTTTTGTAAGACTTTACGCTATTCTGTTCCAGAATTTGATTCGCCACTAAAATAAATGTGATTTGATGCATCTAAATCATAAAGGTTTTGAAATGAACGTCACTCAAATAAGTGCTTATCCCAACCACAAAGAACGCAGAAAATCAGTCCGATATTCAACACATATTGAATCTGTTCTGGAACAAAAAGAATACTCTATTTATACAACCGTTATCAACTTATCCGAACAAGGCGTTGGTTTTTTATCCGCCAAACCATTTAAATCAGGCGATATTGTAAATATTATTTTTGACGGCCATGGCAGCCTTACAGACCCCATTAAACTCAAAATACAGGTTCTTTCTTGTCGCGAAGTTGACTTGGAATATTACATTGGTGGCATTATTGCCAATAAAACTTCCACATTTAATCATTTTTTTCAATTCATTCACTCCACAACAACACACACCCAACAATAAAATCCTACCCATTTTCATAATGAGACCTTTGCACAAAAGAGTGCATGCATAATTAAAAGTGCTATACTTACTATCAAGATAAGTACTTATGCACAGTTTAGTAGGTCAAAGCGTTAAGTCAATATGAAAAAAAATCAGCAACAAATACATGAACGTAGACAAGAAATTCGATGTCCAACGCGCTTGGAGTCCATTTTAGAGCAAAAAACGTCTGAACTTTATACTACCGTCGTTAACCTATCCAAAAAAGGCATTGGCTTCTTATCTGCCAGACCCTTTAAAAAAAATGAAGTGATTAATATCAACCTATCGCTTCAAAATCAAACTACAGACCCCATTAAATTAACCGTACACGTTCAGTCTTGTCACGAAATTGATTTGGAATATTACATTGGTGGCCTCGTTATCAAAAGAATCGATAAAAATCATGGCACAACCATTCCAAGCGTATGTTAGCTACGCTCTACCCCCCCCCTCTCTTAACGCATCGTTACCAGCTCTTCTGAGCTGGATGGATGAATCGCAATCGTTGCATCCAAATCGGCTTTGGTTGCGCCCATTTGTACTGCTACGGCAAACCCTTGCAACATCTCATCGGCACCATCACCAATAATGTGAATACCCACGACCTTTTCCTCCTCGCCTGCCACCACTAATTTCAGTGCCGTTTTGGTTTGGTGTTCGGTAAAGGCATAGCGCATTGGGGTAAAGATTGAAGTATAAACCTTTACATTCTCTTGACCATATTGACTCCGAGCATCATGCTCAGCCAAACCAATAGTACCAATTGGAGGGTGAGAAAATACAACCGTGGGTACATGGCTTAAATTTAATTTTAGATTGGGCTTATTGTTGTAAAGACGCTCAGCTAAATAACGACCCGCACGAATGGCCACGGGCGTTAATTGTGGCTGACCCGTCACATCCCCAATGGCATAAATATTATCCACCGCTGTTTTATGGCTATCATCCACCGAAATAAAGCCTCGGTTATCGACCTCTAAATCCACTTTTTCTAAGGCTAAAGGCTCTACGACCGTTTCACGACCGACCGCCCAAATCACTTCATCAAAACCAGACAAAATTTGATCGTTTGTACTGTAAAGGGTTAAAGAGCCATCCTCTTGGCGCTCTAATTTTTTGACCGCAAAGTGATAGACTTTTTCACACCCCGATGCCAGCATCGCCTCGGTTAAATTCTCACGAATCATGTCATCAAAGCCACGCAACACCAAATCTTTACGGCTGACTAGTGTGGTTTGTGTACCTAGAGCTTGAAATACCCCCGCCAACTCCACGGCAATGTAACCACTGCCAATTACGGCTACTTTTTTAGGCTGCTCTGTCAGAGCAAAAAAGCCATCCGACGACAAACCTAACTCCGAATTCTCGGTCTCTTTTGGAATCAACGGCTTGCCACCTGGTGCAATCACAATGGTTTCGGCAGTATAGACTTTGCCATCGACAGAGACGGTGTGTTCATCAACAAAACTGCCCCAGCCTTGCAAAATATCGACCCCTTTATCTGCCATGTAACCGTCATACCAAGTGGTGATATTTTCAATGTATTGTTCTCGCTGTTTTACCAAATGCGACCAGTCAAACCCTTTTTGTTCAATCTCAAAGCCAAAACTGGAGGCATCCCGCAGAGCCTCGGCAATGTGCGCCCCAAACCACATCACTTTTTTAGGCACACAACCAATATTGACACAGGTACCACCCAGTTTTTTGGCTTCCACCACCGCACATTTTTTACCGTACTCTGCGGCACGTTCAACCACTGACAACCCACCACTTCCTGCGCCAATGGCAATCAAATCATAATCGTATTTCATCGTGTATCCTTTTAAACATTAGGGATAAAAAAGCCTCTAAATAGAGGCTTTTAAAAGGTGTATAAGAGAGGGGGGGGGGGGGAAGAAATTAATCTTAATCTTTAAAAAAGGATTCTAATGCTTCAGAGTCCCCAATCTGCTTCCCATCAATAAACACCTGAGGTACCGTATCGGCACTGGTAACGGCTCTTAACGTACGTAACGTAATACCATGATGTGAAATCACAATTTCTTCATAAACAATACCTTTGTCCTCTAATAACGCTTTCGCTTTGGCGCAGAAAGGACAACCCACTTTGGTAAATACGGTAGCCACCTGTGGCGCTTTGGCTTCGGGGTTAATATAGTTCAACATCGTGTCTGCATCTGATACTTCAAACGGATCGCCGTCTACGTCTGGCTCAATAAACATTTTCTCAATCACGCCGTCTTTTACCAACATCGAATAACGCCAAGAACGCTTACCAAATCCTAAGTTATCTTTATCAACCAATAACCCCATGCCTTCCGAAAATTCACCATTACCGTCAGGAAGCAGTGTTACTTGATCCGATTCTTGATCTTTTGCCCACTCATTCATAACAAAGGTGTCGTTAACCGAAAGACATACAATTTCATCAACGCCATTGGCTTTAAAAACAGGGGCTAACTCATTATAACGTGGTAAATGAACCGAAGAACACGTTGGAGTAAACGCACCTGGAAGCGCAAACAAAACAACCGTTTTGCCTTTAAAAATGTCATCGGTACTGACATCCACCCACTCATTGTTTTGGCGTGTATGAAATGTAACTTGTGGAACAGTTTGGCCTTCGCGGTTTGCTAAATTATTTGAACTCATTTGTTGTCTCCTAAAAAGATAATAATTAAATTAAAGCGTCATATTTGACTTGCTAACCAGTTTATATTGGCGACTAACTTAAGTAAAATTAATTGATTAAATCGAGTCGATAGCAAAAAACTATCATTGTAGTGTTTTACCCTGAAGACCACGCATAAACGGCTCAAGCAACTCCTTCTCCTGCGCATACTTCATTAACACCCCCAACACCGCTTGATCTTCATGTTGCGATGCAATGCGCGCTGCCAATTGATACTCCTTGTCTGTCACACTGCCCTTAAACCCTCCCAACTCTAATAACGCGGCGACCACTCCAACATTTTGTAATAAACACGCTGCTTGAAGCGCTTTAACAGGCTCGCCTTCTGAGTCATTGCCTACCACCATTTGTGGCGAAACAAAATATTCCTGCACCAACACCCTAGTCATCCAATAGTTCATCTCAGGATCCGCCTCACTCTCCAGTGCATGCATAAACATCTCACTTGGCTCAGTTTGATGTTTTTTAACCAAGGTCTGCACAATTTTAGAAAAAGAATCCTTATGCTCAGGATTAAGATTTAATAAGTTCATTCGAGTTCCATATTCTATTTCTTTGTATACAATTTTATCAAACGAATAGTTTATACGATTTTATCAATCGTCATCCTAGTAACACTAGTATAATTTTAGTTTCGAGGATCAACCCAAAATCAATTTATTGTGCCCTTCGATATACAAGACCCTTATGAAAGAGATTTTAACTACATGAAACAAACTTTTTTCTCAAAGTATTTATTCATCGCCATTCCAACGTTAACGCTCACTGCATGCGGAGGCGGAGGTGACGGTGGAAACAGCAGTAATAATTCTGTTTTCTCCGAACCTCAATATGCAGATCAGTGGCACCTTAAAAACACTCAACAAATAGGCGAAGACATCAACGTAGAACCCATTTGGAACCGTTGCACAGATGACTCTTGCAAAGGTGAAAGCGTACGAGTCGTAATCGTGGATGGAGGGTTAGAAATAACACATGAAGATTTAGCCATCAATATGGTTGCTGGCAAAAGTTACAACTACACAAATGGCTCAACAACTCCGTCACTGGATGACCACGGTACCAGTGTGGCAGGCATCATAGCCGCGCGCGACAATAACATAGGTGTTCAAGGTGTCGCACCCCGTGCAAAAATAGTAGGTTACGATCTATTAAATGCTTCAACCATTATCAATGAAGCAGATGCCATGACTCGTGATGCCATACAAAACCATGTGTCCAATAATAGCTGGGGCGTGCCAGACGATACAGCAACACTTGAAGATTCTCCTGCCATATGGCGTACAGCGATTGATACAGGACATACAACAGGGCGAAATGGCCTAGGCACCGTTTATGTTTGGGCAGCGGGCAATGGTTACGAGGCAGGCGATAATTCAAATTATGATGGCTATGCCAACTATCGTGGTGTAATCGCAACAGGAGCCGTCACCCGCACAGGTCAACGCACCTATTACAGCGAGCAAGGCGCAAACCTTCTGGTCAGCGCACCAGGTGGCGAAGGTTGCAATACCAGCACCACAACTGGAATCGTCACAACCGACTTAACAGGTTCCAGTGGTTATAATGCAGGAACAGCACCTAATGACTATGCAGCATCAAACTATACCCGTTGTTTTGATGGTACTTCTGCCGCCACACCCGTTGTATCAGGTGTTGTGGCATTAATGCTTCAAGCCAACCCCCATTTAGGTTGGCGAGATGTTCATGCCATTTTAGCACGCAGTACCAGGCACAATGACCCCACTAACTCAGACTGGCAAACCAACGGAGCAGGGTTAACGATCAACCATAACTATGGTTTTGGTGTCGTCGATGCAGAAGCCGCTGTTTTATTAGCCGAAAGCTGGATAAACTTAGAAGCAGAAAAAATATATCCAACAAATATCGAAATCGTTAACCAAGCCATTGGTGACAATAATGGCTCTTCAGTTACCTCAACCCTAAATGTAACGTCTAGTGATATTCGTAATATTGAATTTATTGAGATCCGTTTCAGTGCCGCAGACCACACATATTCTGGCGACCTAGAGATCACACTGGTGAACCAATCAACCGGCACAAGTAGCCGTTTAGCAAACACTCGCACTTGTAGCAACTGTGCTCCCTACAGTAACTGGCGATTTGGTTCAACACGTCACTTAGGAGAGGCCGCAGATGGTAATTGGCAGTTAAAAGTTGAAGATAAAGCCCCTGAGGACACAGGAACCTTTCAATCATGGCAACTCACTTTTTACGGGACTTAACAGAAAATTTTACCCCCCCCCTCCTGAACAGAAGTATCTGACCAAACGACAATATGAACCAAATTTTAAGGACAATTTTTATGAAAACAACACCATTCGCACTGCCCAAATGGATTTTTTTAAGCCTTGTTATGCTACTCATTACACCTCATATTAGCTTTGCCATGAGTTCAAATACAAAAGCAAATATTGATGACAAACAAGTCGAAGAAAAACTCCAACAATACACTTGGTACGATGGCAATCAAAAACGTTCCGTCTGGGTTAACCCCTCCCTTATGGCAGAATTTAATATGCCAACAGAAGGGACTACTGCCGTAAAATCATCTTCCACAAGCAACGTAAAGACACAAATGCCCTTTGTTCGATTTATAAAAATTAAAACGGATGCTAGCACCCTTCAAACTGAGAGAAAAATTCAAGGAAAAAGTCAGCTCTCCCCTGTGCTACATAACGTCGCCTCAACCACTGGAACCAAAAGAGCGCTACCAGGTAATGTCATTGTTCAAATGCAACGTGACTGGAGCCAAGAAAAAATAGAAAACTGGTTTAAAAAACACAATTTAACCGCTATTAAACCCTTAACCTTTGCGCCCAACGCCTTTTTAATTCAATCCAAAGCAGGCTTAGAATCACTCAATCTCGCTAATAAACTTTATGAAACAGGCGACGTTGTTCTCGCCTCACCCAACTGGTGGCAAGAGAGAGTTAAGCGATAGTAACGACTCAGTAGCCCCTGAAAAAGCTCAACTTTGTGTTCAAAAATCTGTGTCATTTTATTAAAATTAAATGCATTCGCATTTAAAAGGAGTGACACAGAATTATGAACACCCTCACATTCTAACCTGATAAAAAAAGCCAAGAGTTACTCAAAACTCAGTTTATTCAAGCTCCACAATTCTATTTTTGTATACGGCTTTATCAATCATCATCCTAGTAAAGACAAATACAGTATAATTTTAGAATCAACAAATTTGTTATGCCCTTCGGTATAAAATACCCTTAGCATCCTTAGAAAGAGATTTAACCCAATGAAGCAAACTTTTTTCTCAAAGTGTTTATTCATAAGCCTTTTTGCCATTATGTTAATAGCATGTGAAGGGCCGAATGATGGTTCAAGTGATGTTAGCAATAACACTCAATTTAATAACCTCAATAAAACAGCCGAACCCAATACCTTTATCGACTCCAGCCTTACCCCATCTAACTCAACCAATGCAACATTTTACTTTTCCTCATCCACAGCATTGAGTATATTTAGATGCCGTTTAAACGACCTTCCATTTACACCTTGCTACAGCCCCATACAATATACAAACTTAACGTCAGGAAACCACACCTTCGTTGTTCAAGCAACCGATTTTAATGGCAATACGGATCCCTCACCAGCCTTATATCAATGGAATATTAATGGTACAGAGCTATCCGACCCCCTGTATTTCAAGCAATGGCATCTTAAAAATACCATTCAAGCAGGAGAAGACATCAATATTGAACCGATTTGGAGCCGTTGCACAGATGATTCATGCAAAGGTGAAGGAGTGCGAATTGCAGTTGTTGATAATGGTTTAGAAATAACACATGAAGATTTAGCCACCAATATTGTTGCTGACAAAAGCTACAATTACATCAATTTTTCAACAACCCCTTCAGCAGGGGATCACGGTACCAGCGTAGCAGGCATAATTGCTGCTCGAGACAATAGCGTAGGAATTCGAGGTGTCGCATCACGTGCAGAATTGGTAGGCTATGACCTATTAAGTGCTTCAACCAATATAAATGAAGTAGATGCCATGGTTCGTGATGCCGTACAAAATCATGTCTCCAATAACAGCTGGGGGCCTGTCGATGATACCGCAACACTTGAAGCCTCTTCTGCTATATGGCGTACAGCGATTAATACAGGACATGCAATAGGACGAAATGGCCTTGGTACGGTTTATGTTTGGGCGGCTGGCAATGGTCAAGAGTCGGGCGAAAATTCAAATTATGATGGCTACGCCAACTATCGTGGTGTAATCGCAACGGGCGCAGTAACCTATTTGGGTCAACGAACCTACTACAGCGAACAAGGGGCAAACCTACTCATCAGTGCACCAGGTGGCGAAGGTTGTGCAGGGGTTGTAACCAGTGACTTAACAGGCTCTGCTGGCTACAATTCGGTACTCACTCCTTGGGACGATCTTGATAAAAATTATACCATCTGCTTTGCAGGTACATCCGCTTCCGCACCTGTTGTATCAGGTGTTGTGGCATTAATGCTTCAAGCCAATCCTAATTTAGGCTGGCGAGATGTTCATGCCATTTTAGCACGCAGTGCCAGGCACAATGACCCCACTAACTCAGACTGGCAAACCAACGGAGCAGGGTTAACGATCAACCATAACTATGGTTTTGGTGTCGTCGATGCAAAAGCCGCTGTTTTATTAGCCGAAATTTGGGTGAATTTAGAAGCAGAAAAAACATATCCAACAAACATCGAAATCGTTAACCAAACCATTGGTGACAATAATGACTCTTCAGTTACCTCAACCCTAAATGTAACGTCTAGTGGTATTCGTAATATTGAATTTATTGAGATCCATTTCAGTGCCACAGACCACACGAATTCTGGTGACTTAGAAGTCACACTGGTGAATCAATCAACAGGCACAAGTAGCCGTCTGGCAAATACACATACCTGTAGTAATTGTGTACCCTACAATAATTGGCGATTTGGCTCAACCCGCCATTTAGGAGAGGTCGCAGATGGTAATTGGCAATTAATAGTTGAAGATAAAGCCTCTAACAACACAGGAACATTTCAATCATGGCAGCTCACTTTTTACGGGACTTAACAGAAAAATTCTCCCCCCCCCTAGCCTGACGAAAATATAAACAAAAAATTTAAGGACAATTTTATGAGAACAACACAATTTTCACTGCCAAAATGGATTTTTTTAAGCCTCGCTATGATACTCATTACGCCTCATACTAGCTTCGCAATGAGTTCAAATACAAAAATGAATGTCGATAACAAACAGGTCGAAGAAAAACTTCAACAATACGCTTGGTACGATGGCAATCAAAAACGCTCTGTTTGGGTTAATCCTCATATTATGGCTGAATTTAGTACGCCAACAAAAGAAGCTACCATAAAATCATCCACCACAAGCAACGTAAAAACACCAATGCCCTTTGTTCGATTTATAGAAATAAAAACCGATACTAACTCTCTTCAAGCCGTAAAACAGAGCCCCGAAAAAAGCCAACTCTCCCCTGTACTGCATAACGTAGCATCCACCACAGGAACCAAAAGAGCACTGCCTGGCAATGTCATTATTCAAATGAACCCTGACTGGAGCCAAGAAAAAATAGAAAACTGGTTTAAAAAATACAACTTAACCGCCATTAAACCCTTAACTTTTGCTCCCAATGCCTTTTTAATCCAGTCCAAAGCCGGTTTAGAGTCGCTTAACCTCGCCAATAAACTTTATGAAACGGGCGATGTCATTCTAGCCTCTCCCAACTGGTGGCAAGAAAGAGCGACACGATAACGCCAACCCACACGCCACACCCGATGCCCACGCCCATTGGAAGTTAAAACCGCCTAAATGCCCCGTTACATCCAATACTTCGCCTATAAAAAATAGGTTAGGCTGGGTTTTGCATTCAAAAGTTTTTGATGAGACTGAATCGGTATCCACCCCACCCAGCGTTACCTCCGCTTTATCATACCCTGCGGTATTGGCTGGAAACAATGTCCAGTGTGTGAGCTGTTGGGCATAGGTTTGCAATGCTTCGTTAGTAACATTGGATAGCACTGAATCCATTGGATAGGCTTCTAGCCAAATTTGTGTAAAGCGTTTGGGCCAAACTTGATTGAGCCATTTGGGTAGGGACTTTCCTGACTGTTTTAATGCCAACAATGCTTCAAATACCTGTTGCTCTGTGTAGTCTGGCAATGCATTTAATACAATCGGTTGCCCCTGTTGCCAGTAGTTAGAGGCTTGCAAAATGGCAGGGCCACTTAGGCCTTTATGGGTAAACAACATCGCCTCAGTAAAAGAATGCTCTTTTACCTGCACACAAACATTCATCGACAGTCCACTCAACTCTGAAAAGCGTGCCTGCCATTTATCACTGAAATTTAACGGCACCAACCCTGGTGAGGTTTCTACAATCTTTAAACCAAACTGTTTGGCAATGTCGTAGCCAATGCCAGTGGCTTTGAGTTTGGGAAAGGAAAGTGCACCCGTTGCGACAACAAGCTTTGATGTATTAAAATCGCCTTGAGAGGTCTTTAAAAAATATCCCCCCCCCCTATATTGGATAGATTTTACCTGTGTATTAAGTTGAAAATGCACCCCTGCCCAATCGCATTCGGTGCGTAATATTTGAATTAAGTCGGAAGCGCGTTCTGCACAAAAATATTTCCCCCCCCCTCTTAACTCAAACGGCAAACCGTGGCGTTCGACCAATTCTACAAATGCCGAGGAAGGATAGCGAGACAGTGCGCTTTTAACAAAGTGGGGATTCTGACAAATGAAGTGTTCAGGCGTGACATTCACATTGGTAAAGTTGCACTTTCCCCCGCCCGAAATACGAATTTTAGCCGCCGCTTTAGGCGCATGATCCAATACCAGTACATTTAACCCCTGATAAGCACCTGTGGCCGAGCACATCAAGCCCGATGCCCCTGCGCCTAATACAATTACATCGTACTGCCCTGCACTCTCTTTAATATGCGTCATAATACATCATTTACGAACCCTTTCGAATTTCAGAAGATTGATGAGAATTTAATTTAATCACCTCATCCAAGCGTTGTTTACTGTATTGAATATTCCTCGTATGCCCCAGTAAATCGTCACGAATCGTTAACGTAAGCGCACTCAACGCATCATGCAAAGCAATCGCGTCACCTTTAAAGGTATTATCTTTAGAAATATTTTGCATCACTTGCAAAAAGTTCTGATACTCCTCTAATACTTCATGAGAAGCAACCAATGCTAAACGATGTGTAATAAACGATAAATGCACTAGTTTGGTGTTTGAAAAAGTCTCAACCAAAGACATCTCTTCAAGTAAATCCAATAACCGCTCATACGTTTTTGTTTTCAATTCCAAAAACTTAATATTTTGCTCTTTTTCAACTTCAACCGAGGTCTGCTTATTCAGCAGTAACGATGTAATAAAAATTGTTGCGACCGTCCCCAAAATAATCAACACAATCTCTTGCGTAAAAGGCAAGCTATCCGTTACGTTGTACGCATACCTTAAAAAAGCATACCCAGTGATCAACGTAAGAAAAGACAATAATAAATAAAGCACTTGCTTGATGTTCATAACATTACTCCATTAGCAGCCAAAACAGGCGTGCTATTCTATCAATATCAGGTTCTTCACAATAGGTTAAGCTCCCCCTCTTCTTGCCATGCACAGCCACGATTTTTGACCTCTTGCATTAAAACATTCCACCCTTTTAGCACCACTGAAGCTTCTCCTTCCATTCCCAACTCAAAACTGCGCGAACCATCCTCATGAATACTGGGTAGACTGAATAATCTCAGTTGAGGAAAATTGCGTTCGAACTGCTCCATAAAGGCAACCCAATCCCCTTCATGCCCATCCATAATACGAAGGCTGTGTTCAACCTGAATACACTGACGATCTTCGAGATTGTAATGCTCCAAAACCCACGCCATCATTGGTTTTGCCATGATGGGAAACCCTGGCATAAAGTGGTGATTTTGAATGGAAAACCCTGGCACTCGATTGTAAGCGTTAGGAATAATCGCCGCCCCTTTAGGATACTCCGCCATACGAATACGCTGCGGATACGCCTGTTCACCAAATTGTGTCTCAATTTCAGCCACCGCTTCGGGATGTCTCTCCAACGGTAAACCCAGTGCCTTAGCCGCACACTGACGTGTTCGATCATCAGGTGTTGCGCCAATGCCCCCAAAACAAAACACCACATCTTGACAGGCAAAGCTCTGTGCTAAAAAGGCCGTTAATCGCTTAGGTTCATCGCTTAAAATAGCCACCTCGCTTATCTTTAAACCACGTGGCTTTAACAACGATACCGCTTGCGCTAGGTGTCTATCTTGACGCTTTCCTGATAAAATTTCATCGCCAATAATCACAAGACGAATGGTCGCTTTATTTTTCATAAACTGTCCCTAACAGGGCTTTAAAATGTTTATTATAGAGATGTTTGAGGTGTTATACCGATTTATCCACAACGAAAATGACAACACAATCATGACAAAAAAAATCCCCCCCCCCTGCCTACCGTGCTGACCATCTCGGGTTCTGACTGCTCCGCTGGTGCTGGACTGCAAGCCGATTTAAAAACCATTCACGCACTGGGCGGCTATGCCTTAACTGTTCCCACTGCCATTACGGCTCAAAACAGCCAAGGGGTTACATCCGTTTACCCTCTGCCCGCTCACGTGGTGCAGCAACAACTGCAAACCATTTTGGACGACTACGACGTGCAGGCCATTAAACTGAATAATTGGGGTCAGAGACAGCAAGGGTCGTTCCTACGACTTCAGAAGCAGAAGGATTAATTGACTGCCGGTGAAAAATAACGATTCTAATGCCTTCTTCTGGTGTTGTCTGTACTCATAATTTTAGTAAACCTTTAATTTATTTGGGGGTATGAAATGTGTTTTTCTTAAAGCACATCAGCATTAAAATGAACATGAATGGTACAGCAATAATAAATAAAATGTTATATGAACTTTTGCAATAAACATAAAGACCAAGCCGACATAGGAGTTCCAACCCTCATATTGGTTTAACCCCTTTCCCGAAGTATGTCTATAATCTTCATAAGCCATTGGGGTTAAAGAAGGTTCGAACATACCAAAACCAAAAACAAATATAAGTCCGCTAAAGACCAGTACAAACAATAAAAGTTTAAACAGGGTTTTAAATGAGCAAAGGTTTTGTTCAACTTGTGATCTTACAAAGCAATTTTGTTGATGCTCGAGCATCCTTCTCCAATTAAAAACAAACAAATAGATAAGAGTTCCCCCCGCCCAGCACAATAACAACACATAATAAAAGTAAATCAAAACAATCTCTTGCTTGAACTCAAAGGTGGAGTAAACCCAACGCTGGGCATTAGGAAAGGTGTTTAGAATAAACTCTCTAAGCATAGGATTGCTGGCTAAAGCACGGCCACTTTCGGTATTAAGAATGAAAAAAAGTACAACAACACTTAGTAAAGATCCACCAATAACAAAGTCTCTAGCAAGAAACCTAGAAAACCATTTATCATGCTTAGAGAGATCTTCATGCCTGTTATATTTTTCTGTAGGGCTTTGGTTCTTTGTCATTTATTTAACTCGCTTTAAACGTTTTTTTAAACGACATCAGATGCGCTTACAATCGTTTCAATCACGCTTGTTTTAAATAATGTCATTGACGGCAACGGCTGTTCCCAAAACTTGAGAGGCACTAGGCCCTTCTTCCTCTTCGCGAGGGTTCGCATACACATGAATGGTGGGTAATACAGTAACGTCATTGGGTGCAGAGATTGTGTTGTCTGTACTCATAATATTAGTAAACCTTTAATTTAGTTGGGGGTGTAAAACGTGTTCTTCTTGAAACACATCAGCATTGAAATCAGGATGATTGGTAAAATAATAATAAAGAAAAATGTTAGATGAATTTTTGCAATAAACATAAAGACCAAGCCAATATAGCTGTTCCAAGTCTCATAGTCGTTTAATCCTCTTCCCGAAGTATGCATATAGTCTTCATAATCCCTTGGGGTTAAAGAGGGTTCGAACATACCAAAACCAAGCATAAATACAAGCCCGCTCAAAAACAGTAAAGCGAATGTAAATTTAAACAATGTTTTAAATGTACAAAGGTTTTTTTCAGCTTGTGTTCTTACAAAACAATTTTTTTGATGCTCGACCATCCTTTTCCAATTAAAAACAAATAAATAAATAATCATTCCCCACGCCCAGCACAATAGCAACACATGATAAAAATAAATTAAAACAATCTCTTGCTTGAACTCAAGGGTGGAGTAAACCCAAAGCTGGGCATTAG
>JAMOLY010000252.1 GCA_027068835.1 Thiomicrorhabdus sp.
AAGTATTCTGATATTTCCATGTAAGGCCGATAGCCTTGGCATCAATTGGTTCAAAATAAATACGGGGGTATATTTCCTCATAGGTGACATCAATTCGCACCAAACCCTTCAATGTAATTATCGCCCCTTCGAACATTGCTTCAGTCAAATTTATCCCTGCATCATAGCTATCATAACTTCCAAATGGAACGATCCAACGCCCACCCTCATTCCCCATCCCAAAACTGAGCCCTTCACCTTTATGGAGATGCTTGTATTTTTTACCTGTATAACCATACTCAGCCCATTCTGACAAAAGTGTGCAAGATGTCTTGGGGCCTCCCGGCGCTTGTCCCACTATTATATTTGGGGAACTGCACTTTTTCATCAAAAAATTTATATTTTCCGAGCTGACAAACCCGTCAAAATTACAATACAATGCCTCCAGAGGTATGGAAATATCAACATACACAACCTGATTTGCGTATTTTACCATCTGTTGGGTTATATTGTTTTCAATATATAATTTTTTGTCTTTTGTTAGCTTTGAGCATGCTGGGAAACTAAACCACTACCGACTGTTGTCGGTAGGTTTTTCTGAGTGCTTCTCAATATACTGAAGTATGGTTTCTTCTGTAATTTTGCCGCTTGTGGTACTGAAATACCCCCTGCCCCAAAATCTGCGACCCCAGTAGCGTTTTTTCAGCTCTGGAAACTCCTGCTGGATTTTCCGTGATGTCCGTCCTTTGATTGCCCTCATCAAATTGCTGATCGATACTTTGGGTGGCACCGACACAAACATATGCACGTGATCGCTCGATAGCACACCGCTGATAATCGTCACACCAAGTTCGCCGCAAACCTGACGAGTGATTTCCCTGACTCGCTCCCGCATTTTTCCATGCAAAACCTTGAAACGATATTTCGTAATCCAGACAATGTGATAACGATGATAGTAAATAGTGTGCTTGCCAGTGTCATAAATCGTCATACTCTTGTACTCCCTAAGAAAATGAAGCCGCACCACCCTTCGGGGGCTTCATTTTCTTAGGGAGTACAAGAGTATGGCTCCTTCGCTTTGCGCTGTAGCTGTCCGTCTGAAGACGGAGGATCTAACCCTGGGCGTGGATATTAGAAAATGAAGGAAAATTCCCCGGCAGGATTCAGCTAGGACCAAACAGAGTTGGTTGGCTGGATGAGGAAATCTTTCTCTGGATCAA
>JAMOLY010000253.1 GCA_027068835.1 Thiomicrorhabdus sp.
GATAAAATAAAACGGGTAACTCAAATTGGTTTTGAAAGTTATCGCCATAACGCAACATACTTTCGGGTGCTTTGCCTCGATTGTGCTTAAAGTAGCTGGGACTTACTTCTTTGTGTTTTACAGCATGCATTCTGGATTTTAAGGTTAGAAACCCGATGGCAAAAGTTAGAAATACTTGAATTGATAATGGGTAAATTAAAGTGCTGTCCATTATTTACCTCCTTTATCATCATAAACAGGGTCTTTATCCACTTTAAGCAACAGTGCGGGTAAAAACAAGAAATCTAAAATTAATGCACAAGCGATGGTAATCGCCATTAAAATTCCCGTTTGTTGATTCACCAAAAAGGTGGATTGTGACAATAGGGCAAAGCCGACAATTAGCACCACGGTGGTAATCCACAGCGCTTGCCCAACGGTTGAGAAGGCGTAGCGAATGGCATCGGGGGTGCTGAGTTTCATTTCACGACGTGCACGGACGTATTTGCTTAAAAAATGCACAGTATCGTCCACCACTATCCCGATGGAGATGGCAAAGACAATGGAGGCCGCCATGCCTAACACACCGTAGGTTACTGCCCAAATACCAATCGCCATAATGGCGGGGGTAAGGTTGGGCACTAAACTCAGTGCGCCCAGTTTAAGGCTTTTAAGGGCAAACAGTAAAATCAGAGAGATTAGCACCAGCGCAAGGGCGGAGCCACCCATCATCTGTTCGATATTACGCATGGTAATGTTGGAGAACATAATATCGGTACTGGTGCCTCTGGCTTGCATAACAGGCGGCGTATTGTTTTTAAGCCATTGTTCTGCGCGTTGGTTAAAGTCAATGATTTGCGAGGTGGACAAATTATCTAACGTTACCGCAATTTTGGTGGCCGATTTATCGACATTAATTTGATTGTTTAAATCCAAACCATAGGGCAAAGACATTTCGTACAACAGTAAATATTGCGCAGCCAAATCTTGTTGCTCGGGCATTTTGTACCAAGCGGGGTCATCACCGTGCAAGTTTTTATTGAGTCGTTTGAGTGTGTCTGCAATGCTGTTAACGTGCACGACCTCGGGTTGCGCTTCGAGCCAGTCTTGAAATTTAGCAATTTTGGCTAAAAAATCGGGGTGATTAATGCCTTGCGCCTCACCCGATTCGACTGAATAAAACGCCATGCTAATGCCGGTTAAGTTGTCGATAATATAATCGGAATCTTCTCTAAATTGCACTGATTCATCAAAGTATTCGACAAAATTATCGTCAATCACCATTTTGGGAATCATTGCGGCAAAAAAGATGAGCACAATGGTACTGCCCCAAAACAGTGATTTTTGTCGTTTGATGACAAAATCGGCCAGTTTGGTCATGGCATCTTTATGCTCTGGGTCTACATTTTCTTTTACTTTAATGGGCATGGCAGAAACCCAAGCAGGTAAAAAAATGATCGTAAACAAGAAGGCAAACATCACACCCATGGCGGTGATATTACCGAGGTCGTGAAACGGTGGGGCATCGCTGGCGTTCATGGCTAAAAAACCAATGGCGGTGGTTAAGCTGGTTAAGAATATGGGGCCAATATTAATGCGCATACTCTCCACAATGGCATCATTTTTGGTGTAGCCCCGCTTCATTAAGGCGAGCATGGAAATTAAAAAATGCACACTGTCTGCCACGGCCAAAGTCATAATGATGGTGGGGGCAGAAGCAGAAGGAGGCGTGAGGGCAATGCCAAACCAACCTGCCATGCCCATGGCGGTGGTAATAGAGAAGGCGATGACAAAGATAATACCCATGAGTGATGAGAACGATTTTAACAGCACCAAAAGCATGATAAAAATAAACAGGTACATCAGCGGAATCAGAGTACCCATGTCTATCATACTGGCTTCTGTAAAGGCGTGATTAAGCATGGTGATGCCACTGGCGTGTACGTCAAACTGGGGGTACTTCTCTTTAAATTGTTCGATTAAATCACGGGTAAAATAGACCGTTTCGGGTGTTTCGGTTTGGTTTTGCATTGAAAACTGATTAATGATGTTAATGCCTGTGACAGTACCCGACTCATTAATCAGAGAGTGCACCAAACGAGGCTCCGACAAAGAAATGTTTTGAATGCGTTTAATGTCGGATGGGGTAAGGGTTTCAGCTTGATAGATTAAATCCTCAACAATCAGGTCATCCTCTTCGGCATAGGTGTGTTGGTAGTTGCTGATGGAGTCCACTCGATTGGAGTAGGGAATTTGCCACGCTTGTTCTGTCAACCACTCTACCGCCGCGAGGTTTTCAGCGGTAAACAGTTCCCCCCCCTCTTTTGGGGTTAGCGCAATGAGAATGTTGTCCTCTTTACTGTAGGTGTTTTGAAGCTTTTCAAAGGCAAGTAACTCGGGATTTTCGTCACTGAAAAACACACGGTAGTCTGTATCAAAGGTGAGATTTTTAACACCACTGGCGATTAAAACCGCCACCATAAACGAAAGTAGAATCACCCACCACCGAAACTGAATTAATTTTAAGGTGTAGGCTTGAATAAGGGTGGGCTGCATGGTTTTTTTCCAATCATCTAAAAAGAACTTATTATCTTACGCGATTGATTAGTTGTTAAATGTGTTAAATAATCAACATATTGTTTTATATTTGCAACAATGTAACGATTTATCAAGGGGGGGGGAATAAATTTTGTACAAAGCTCTCTTTAATAGCGGTGAGTTAGCGTAAATGATCGAGTTTTGAGAGTTCATTGGCGATAAAGTCAATTAAAGTAGTCAGGGCTTTGGTGGGGTGTACTCGGCTGGGGTAAACGGCGTAGATATGGGGATTTTCAAAAGGTGCATTGGGCAAAAGTTGCACGAGTTCGCCTGATTTAACTTCGGCTTCGCACAAAATACTGGGCAAAACGGTGAGGCCTTGCGCGTTGATGCAGAGTAGTTTATTGAGGGTCATGCTGTTGCTGGAAATTTGGTAGTTTCCGATGAGTTGAGGTTCCTCTTCGTGAAAGGTCATGGTGTCTGGTTTTAGGCTAATCATAATATTTTTATGATGCTTTATGTCGTGTATGGTATTAATTTCACCTGCTGATAATAGGTATTTTGGGCTGGCGTAGAGTCCCATTTTGGAGGTGGCAATGCGTTTGGCAATGTAGCTGGAATCTTCGAGTTCGCCAATGCGAATGGCTAGGTCAAACCCTTGAGTAATAAGATCTTGATTGTGGGTGCTGAGATCAAGTTCTATTTTGATGTTGGGGTGTTGGTCTAAAAATTGAGGGAGTACGTCGTGCAAGAAATAGGTGCCAAATTCGGGTGGCATGGTAATGCGCAATTCTCCAGTAATGTCTTTGTGGTACTGATTGGTTTGAGCGTATGTGTTTTGCAGGTGGGTGATGAGGGGTAAACAGTTGTTAAAAAACTGTTCGCCCGCTTTGGTTAGGCTTATTTTTCGGGTGGAACGGTGAAGCAGACGCGTTTGCACTCGGTTTTCTAGGGCTTGAATGTGGCGTGACAGTGTAGATTTTGAAAGCGATAGACGTTGTGCGGCTTTGGTGTAGCTGTTGCACTCGACAACGGTCACAAAGTAATAAATTTGATTTAAATCCATGATTTAAGTGTCCACACTGATGCAAAGGCGTTCATTTACTACTAGAATAGCAAAACGTAAAATAAAAAAGGATACACCATGTCAGACGTTAATATTAATATTCAAGCCGTAAAAACGTATTTGTTGAGCCTTCAAGAAGATATTTGCCAGCAGTTAGCCGCCGAAGACGATGGCAAAGACTTTATTGTAGATGAGTGGGAGCGCGAAGGTGAAGAAGGCGTGATGGGGCTTACAGGGGGCGGACGTACCCGTGTGATGGAAGGGGGCACGGTGATTGAGAAGGGGGGGGTAAATTTCTCGCATGTTCGTGGTAAGTGTTTACCACCTTCGGCGACGGCGCACCGCCCTGAACTGGCAGGGCGTTCATTTCAGGCTCTGGGTGTCTCTTTGGTGATTCACCCTCATAACCCTTATGTACCGACCTCTCACGCTAATGTGCGCTTATTTATTGCTGAAAAAGAGGGCGAAGAACCCGTTTGGTGGTTTGGTGGTGGGTTTGATTTAACACCTTATTACCCTGTGGATGAAGATATTGTGCATTGGCATAAAGAATCAAAAGCGGCGTGTGATCCGTTTGGAGATGAAATTTATCCAAAATATAAAGCGTGGTGTGATGAGTATTTTTATTTGAAGCATCGCAGTGAAACCCGTGGTGTAGGGGGGCTGTTTTATGATGATTTAAATGAAGAGACCTTTGGTTGGGACTTTAATAAGTGTTTTGAGTTTATGCAGTCGGTTGGGAATCGCTTCATTACGGCGTATCGCCCAATTGTGGCAGCGCGTAAAGAGATGGACTATGGTGAGCGTCAACGAGATTTTCAGTTGTACCGTCGTGGTCGCTATGCGGAGTTTAATTTGGCGTTTGACCGTGGCACCATTTTTGGGTTGCAAACGGGTGGGCGTACCGAATCTATTTTAATGTCGATGCCTCCGTTGGCAACGTGGAAGTATGACTACCAACCAGAAGAAGGGACGGAGGAATCTAATATTTATAAGTATTTAACGCCAAAAGACTGGTTAAAAGCGCTTATTTAATAAATTATGCAATCAAGTATTATGGACAAACTTAGAGTTGATAAGTGGCTTTGGGCGGCACGGTTTTTTAAAACCCGTGGTGTGGCTTTGGAGGCGATTAAGGGCGGAAAAGTGTCGTTAAACGGTTCAAAACCCAAGCCCAGTAAAACCTTGATGGTGGGGGATGTGCTACACATTACCCAAGTACATCGTCAGGTGGAAGTGACGGTATTGGTTGTTTTTGATAAACGAGGTTCGGCCGAACAAGCCGAAAGGTTATATCAATTGGACAGTGAACTACTGAATCAACGCAAACCTACGGCAGATATGGCATTGGTTGGCTACCGAGAAAAAGGGACTGGCCGACCAACGAAGCGTGATCGCCGTAAAATAGAAAATTTTTGTTCTTAATATTGGAGTGCATATGAATAAATTAGGATTATCTGCTGTAGTTTTGACGGCCATGGCGTTGCCATTGTCTGTGTCCGCAAGTTCAATTGAAAATGTGGGTTTGGGTCTGAATTATGGATTGTTTTCGGGGCCAACGTTAGAGCTAACGTACCCCATTAATGATTCATTGAGCGTACGTGGTGCTTTGTCATCGGGGATGGGATTAAGTAAAACCGATAATGGTTCTGGCTTTGAGCCTGACTATAAGGTGAAAGCGGATGGTGGAATTCATCGTTTGGCATTGGATTATCGCCCAATGGGGGGAAATTTATTTTTATCGGCAGGGTATGCGATTAATGAGTTTAAAATTAAAGCAAACTCTTATCAAAGCTCAGGTTCGGTCACCATCGGAGATACAACTTATACGGGATCTAGTGATTTAAGGTTAAAGGGTGTGGTGGATTGGGATAATGCACCGATGTTAACGTTAGGCTGGGGACACTCTCCTGCACAGGGGTGGGGCGCTTTGTTTGAGTTGGGTGCTATTTTTACAGGGGCTGCGAACGTATCACTTAATGGATCGGGTACGGTAGATGGTCTGGATATTTCGACGGATCCAGCCGTTCGTGCGGCGTTAGATGATGAAGAGAAACGATTGAAAGACGACCTTGCTGATTTTGATTTTTTACCCGTATTGCAAGCGGGGGTCACGTATCGATTTTAAGCGATGAAAAATCAAGTCGAATTTTAAAAAAACCCACTTTTTTGTGGGTTTTTTTATATCTTTAATACGTATTATGCGCTATCTTTAGCCATAATTATTATTTTAAGGAATGTTATATGACGCAATGCACCATTTTATATGATTCAGAGCAGTTAGAGCTGTTTGAGCGTGATGTAAAACCTCTTTTTCAAGACTATTCGTGTCAATTTACAGCGTATTCTGAGCAAAGCGCACATGCGTTAATGGAGCATGAACGCGTGCTGCTTTGGTTGGGAGATGATGCGCTTTATGAGTTGTTGCCCATTGCCGTACAAAAACGCTGGCAGGTTGGTTTTTTGCCGCATCCAGATATGACTAAGGTGCGCCGAAGTTTTTTGGTGGCTAAAAAAATGAAAGAGGCCATTGCAAATATTTTCAGTGCAAAAGAGGCCGTTGAAAGTGATTTGCTCTATTGCAATGACCAGTTGGTTTTAAGTTCGGTCATGTTGGGTCATCCAGAGGCGATGAAGACAGCCACTCGTTTGGATGAAGGGT
>JAMOLY010000254.1 GCA_027068835.1 Thiomicrorhabdus sp.
TTTGCTCTTTTAACTTGGCGTTGAAAGTTTCTGATTGAAGCAGTAGCTTTAATGCGCTTTGTGCATCATCAAAATCACCGTGTATGCCGATAACTTTTAGGTTGTCTGCATCTTCTGTCACCATTTGTAGGCGCTGAACATCGGATGTTCCACCATCAGGATACAAACAAACTACGCGCACATTTTTACGGTTCTTAAATGTTTCTAACGCCGCTGGGCCTGTATCACCACTGGTTGCCGCCATAATGAGATACTCTTCATTATGATCTTGTGCAAGTGAAGAAAGCACTTTACCAAAAGGCTGTAAGGCCATGTCTTTAAAAGCACGTGTTGGTCCATGCCATAACTCGCTGACGAACAGATCATTTTTTACTTTCACTAATGGCGCTGGATTACAGCCGTTATTAGAGCAATCATCAAAGTGATCGTATAAAGATAAAGCTTCATTGATTACAGAATCATTAATATCAATATTAAAAGCTGTAAGAATATTCTTTGCGAGTGTTTTGTAATCTTGATTCACATGACACTTTAAGAAATACTCGCCCAAATCGGGTAATGATTCTGGCGAGTAAATCCCACCAAACGATGACATTGGGCTAAGGATAGCCTCAGAAAAAGTCACTGATTTTGGGCTTACGCCATCGTTACCACGCGTTTCTATAAATTTCATTTTTTAAACCTTTAAACCTTTTTTGCCACGGAATACACGGAAGAACACAGAAATGTAAAACAGAAGTAATAACCCTTCTGTGTCATTTCTGTGTGGTTCCGTGACAAAAAATTTTAACTAAGAGATTCAACTCTGATTCTCATTACATCACCGCTGATAACATCTAATGCTTCGATTTGTTCTAGCGCGCTATTCATATCACCTTCGTTAACGCGATGCGTTAGTAGGATGATATTGGCATCGTCGCCTTCATGCTCAGGTTGTTTCTGAATAAATGCTTCGATGCTGATATTTTTATCACCTAAAATACGGGTAACTTCTGCCAATACGCCTGCTTCATCTTTTGCTGTCATGCGAAGGTAGAATGCAGTTTCAACCGAATCCATTGTTACTACAGGAATATCTGCAAGTTCGTTTGGCTGAAAGGCTAAATGCGGTACGCGATTTTCAGGATCAGTTGTCAATGTACGCGCTACGTCAATAATATCTGCAATTACCGCAGAACCTGTCGCCTCATCACCCGC
>JAMOLY010000255.1 GCA_027068835.1 Thiomicrorhabdus sp.
AGAGATTGAAAAAGGCGATGTTTCACTGGTTGGTGGAGATGAAGTTTTTGAAAAGATAAAACAAAGATTTAATGAATAATGACATAGTCATTTTAGCTCTCATGCAACTTAGTAGAAAACAAAACTATTGGAGAGATAGAAAATAACCTACGTTAGCAAATCTAAAAATACATGTAAATTGATTTACATGTATTTTAAACTACTTCGCTCTATTCACCAACAACCCGCCCAGAACAATAAACAAAATACCGCACAATGCCGCAATATCGGGAAAGGCATCGCCTAGCATTACCCCAAAGCCAATGGCAAAAGGGATGTTCGTGTAGCTTACCACCCCAATGATGGTCGCATTGGTACTGGAGTAGGCTTTGGTTAAGAGCCACTGCGAAAGTGTGGAGATAATTGCCATCAGTACAATAAAGACCCAGACACTCTGTGATTCGGGCATGACAAAGTCACTTACCAAAAACTCCAAGTAGGGCGGTGGGGTGTAGATGCGTGCCAGTAAAAAGAGCAGCAGCGGTAACACGGTACCTGCCATCATAAATGAGAGCACTATCACGCGCGAGTCAAAATGGTCTTTAATTTTGCGAATGGTCGTGTACGCCGCCGCGGCAAAGAAACCGCCCAACACGCCCAAAAGGTGGTCGTAGCCAATGCTAAAGCCTTGCGGTTTGGTAATAAGAAGCACCCCCACAAAACCAATGAAGAGCGCGACAATGCTTTGACGTGATGCTCTTTCATTGAGCAGTAAAAACGCCAGTATGGCAACAAAAAAAGGCGAGGTTTTGTTCAGGGTAATGGCAACACCTAGCGGAATGGTTGTAATGGTGTAGAAAAACATAATCATCGCGCTAAAGCCCAGCACACCGCGTAAAATGAGCGGCCCTAAGTGACTGCGGCTAAATTTTCCGGGGGTATGTCTAAGCATCAGTACAATAAACAGCACGCCAAGGAGATTTCTAAAAAAGACAATCTCTAAAGCGCTTAAATCTTCAGAAAGTATCTTTGCCAGTGCGCCGTTAACTGCCGAAAAAAGAGAACTCAGCAGCATAAAAAGTACGCCGCTGTCGGTAGATTTGAGCAGGGTTCTCAGTGTTGCACCCGTCTACACATTAAATCTAAAGTGCATCACATCGCCGTCTTGAACAATGTACTCTTTACCTTCTAAGCGCATCTTACCTGCCTCTTTAGCA
>JAMOLY010000256.1 GCA_027068835.1 Thiomicrorhabdus sp.
TCCCCTATAATACGCCCCATCAAGCGGGAATAGCTCAGCGGTAGAGCACAACCTTGCCAAGGTTGGGGTCGCGAGTTCGATCCTCGTTTCCCGCTCCAGTTTAAAGGCGGAATAGCAAAGTGGCTATGCAGTGGATTGCAAATCCATCTACCTCGGTTCGACTCCGGGTTCCGCCTCCATTTTTTACTGAAAAAGCTTGATACATTTTCGATCTAAACAGAGTTAAGACTGCATTTTAATGTTTGGTTTTAAATATTTGTTAGCTATCTGCCCAGGTGGCGAAATTGGTAGACGCAGGGGACTTAAAATCCCCCGGTGGTAACACTGTGCCGGTTCGACTCCGGCTCTGGGCACCATTATTCTGAAACCCAGATTAGATCATTTCTAATCTGGGTTTTTTTATGCCTAAAAAATAAAAGGAAGCTGGGAGTCAACGTGGTGAAGCCTGGTATCAACGGAGTAAAAATAGAGCCTGTAAATCACTTTGTGTAAACGTTTATTTGATTAAATATAATCTTTCAGGCGTTCTTCATGCAAAATAACGCTTTTTTAGTACACCCTTTGAGGGGTGTAAACTGTTACATAGCAGAATGCCAATCTCTTATCGGCATCGTCCATTTTTTAGAAGCAGATTCGATGGCTAAAAATACAATCTTAAATGCCGAATTATCATGCCTAAAAATCTTACGGTTTCGAATCGCTTTGCGAATCACTGAATTCAACGATTCAATGGCATTGGTCGTATAGACGGCTTTTCTAATTGCCTCAGGGTACAGAAATAGCGTGGATATGTTCTCTTAATGATTACGCCATGATCGCCCTATACTGGAAAATTTAGTTGCCCATTTTTGTTCAAAATGATCGAGCGCTAAAAGCGCCTCTTTTTCGGTAATTGTTGGGATAATAGCCCAATGGAAAGATTTTTCAGAAGCTTAAAAACAGAGTGGGTTCCTACTCTAGGTTACAAGCATCTGAGTGAAGCACAAAATCATATTATTAATTACATGATTGGTTATTACAGCCAAGTAAGACCACATACTTTTAATGAGGGGAAAATGGAGTGTCAACACTATTTCGTACCTAGATTATTTTCAATTTGAGCAATTTCGTTCAACCTAAGCTGCTCGAACTCTATTGGCGATAAGTACTCGTTTGTACTGTGAGGTCTATCGTGGTTGTAAT
>JAMOLY010000257.1 GCA_027068835.1 Thiomicrorhabdus sp.
GTCGGTAACGCGTCCTTCGAGCACTCGGTCGATGACGTTGCCAATGGCGCCGCCTAAGATGAGATTGATGCCCCACACTTCGGTGGTAAACCCTTTGGGTAAACGTGATAACCAAACCACAAATACCACGCTTACAATCAACGCCAACCCCGAAAAAAACCAACGTTGCCAACCGCCCATGTCAGCTAAAAAGCTAAAGGCCGCGCCGTAGTTATAGGCGAGCGTCCAGTTTAAGTAAGGCATAACCGCCACAGGTTCAGCAAAGGTTAATGTGGAAACCGCCCAATATTTAGTGAGCTGATCGACAATCACTAAAATCACCGCAACCCATAAACTGGTTAAGGCAGTCTGTTTCAATGTTTTGTTTGAGGGGGGGGGATAAATTTTACCCCCCCCCTCTTTTTTAGGCGCATGAAGCTCCGTTATTCGCTCGGATGAATCCTTAGGCATAGTGACGTACTTCCCCATCACCGTCGATATTATCGACACAACGTTGACACAGTTCTGGGTGCGCATCAATTTGCCCTACCTCTTCACGATGATGCCAACAACGCGCACATTTAGGCTGATTTGCCGCGCCTGCATCGACCCATAAACCTTCTAACTCTGATTCCTGTGCGGTATCTGTTTTATCCGTTAACGGCTTTAAGGTTGCTGCAGAGGTAATTAAAACAAAACGCAACTCATCGTCTAAACAAGACAGTTTTTTGAATAGATCACCTTCGCAATACAGCGTTACCTCAGCGGTTAAAGAGCCTTTAATCACTTTATCACTGCGTAACTGTTCAAGCTGTTTGGCCACCGCAGAACGCACGCGCATCATCTCGTTCCAATAGTCGGAGTTTAAGTCGATTGACTCATCCAGTGCCGTTAACCCTTCATACCACGTTGCGACAAAAACGGTTGGCGCACGTTCACCGGGCAAAGACTTCCACAGCTCTTCGGCGGTAAAACTTAAAATGGGTGCAATCCAACGTACCAGCGCTTCAATAATGTGATACAACGCAGTTTGTGCCGAACGGCGCGGCAACCCTTCGGCTTGACAGGTGTATTGACGATCTTTGATCACGTCTAAATAGAACGCCCCCAACTCCACCGAACAAAAATGTGTGACGGCTTGATAAATCGCATGAAAATTATAGCTTTCGTAGGCGGCAACAATCTCTTTTTGCAGTTTATCGGCGTGACCAATTACCCATTTATCCAACGGCAATAAGTCCTCGTAAGCAACGCAATCTGTGGCAGGATTAAAGCCATTGATGTTCGCCAACAAAAAGCGTGAGGTGTTTCGAATACGACGATAAGCATCGGCGGTACGGCTGATGATTTCGTCCGAAACGGTCATCTCATAACGGTAATCGGCAGCGGAAATCCATAGACGCAAAATATCCGCCCCCAGTTTATTGACAATTTGTTGCGGTGCAACCACATTGCCTTTGGATTTAGACATTTTTTTGCCATCTTTATCCACGGTAAATCCGTGGGTCAACACTTGTTTATAGGGCGCTTTTCCGTCCGATGCTAACGCAGAGAGCAGTGATGATTGAAACCAACCACGATGTTGATCGGAGCCTTCTAAATACAAATCAGCAGGTGACGAAAGCTCTTCACGCTCGCCGAGCACGGTAAAGTGTGAAATACCTGAATCAAACCAAACGTCTAAAATATCGGTGACTTGTTCGTAGTCACTGGCTTCATCGCCAAGCAAGATTTTGGGATCTAAATCGTACCACGCGTCAATGGATTTTTCCTCCACCATCAATGCAATTTTTTCCATCATTTCAACCGTATTGGGGTGCATATCCCCCGTCACTTTATGAATAAAAATGGTGATTGGCACCCCCCAAAAACGTTGACGTGAGACACACCAATCTGGACGACCATCAATCATCCCTTCAATACGATTTTGCCCCCACTTAGGCACCCATGAAACCTTTTTGATCTCTTTCAATGCCTTATCACGCAAACCGCCTTCGGTCATACTAATAAACCACTGTGGCGTAGTACGAAAAATTAAAGGCGTTTTGGTGCGCCAACAGTGGGGGTAACTGTGTTCAATCACCTCAATATGCAATAACACTTTATGTTCTTTGAGCACGTCAATAACATGATCGTCCACTTTTAAGACATTTTCGCCTTCAAACAGGGGCGTACCTGCTACATAATTACCACGACCATCCACAGGGCAATCAATCTCTAAACCGTATGTTAAACCCACGGCAAAATCTTCTTGCCCGTGCCCCGGTGCGGTATGCACACAACCCGTCCCTGCTTCGGTGGTGACATGTTCGCCTAAAATAAGCGGCACCACGCGGTCATAAAAAGGGTGCTGTAGCTCCACTAAATCAAACAGTTCACCACGGCCATACGCAATCACTCGATACTGGTCAAAGCCCCATTTATCCATCGCGTCTTTAATCATCGCCTCAGCAATAAACAGACGCTCAGGGCCGTGCTCGCCCTCAACTTGCACGATGGAATATTCCAGCTCAGGATGAATCGAAACGGCTCGATTTGCGGGCAACGTCCAAGGCGTGGTGGTCCAAATCACCACAGACAATGGCCCTTCGCCTACATGGTCTTCTACATGATGGCAACGCGCCAAAAAGGCTTTGTCATCCAACACCTTAAAGCGTACATCAATCGACTTAGAACGTTTATTTTCATATTCCACTTCCGCCTCAGCCAGAGCCGTGTGCCCACCCACACTCCAGTAAACAGGCTTGGTACCTTTAACTAAATGACCGTTTTGAATGATTTTAGACAGGGCACGAATTTCATTGGCTTCGTATGTAAAATCTTTAGTTAAATACGGATTTTCCCAGTCGGCAATAATGCCTAAACGCTGAAAATCGGCCATTTGACCTTCGACCTGTTTTTGGGCGTAATCACGACAAGCTTGGCGAAATTCTGTGGCACCAATTTTTTGCCCAACCTTACCTTTTTTCTTTTCAACATTAAGCTCAATCGGTAAACCATGACAATCCCAACCGGGAACAAAGGGCGCATCAAAACCACTCAGCCCTTTGGATTTCACAATCATATCTTTCAACACTTTATTCACCGCGTGACCAATGTGAATATTACCATTGGCATATGGGGGGCCATCGTGCAAAATAAATTTTGGACGACCCTCCATGTGTTTACGAATGGTTTGATACAGCGAATCCGATTGCCAAACTTCCACTTGTTTTGGCTCACGGTTCGGCAAATTACCGCGCATTGGAAAGTCGGTTTCAGGCAGGTTTAACGTTGGTTTATAGTCAGTCATTCTGTTATGTTCGCAATTAAGAGAGAGTGAGTCCACTCTCTAGATTAAAATTTAAAAAATTGTTTTGCTTGTTCGGCATCTAAGGAGATTTGTGTTTTCAATGCTTCAATGTCCGTAAATTTTTGCTCGGGTCGAATAAACTTTTTTAACGTAACCTCCACGTGTGCACCGTAAACATCTTTATCCCAATGAAACAGGTGAACTTCTATGGAGGGACGAAGTCCATCCACCGTAGGACGCAATCCAATATTGGCTACCCCTTCCCAAGGCCTGCTGGCAAGGCCATTTACCGTTACCGCAAACACGCCTTGAACGGGCATTTGAATACGCTTAGGGTTTAAGTTCAAGGTGCGAAACCCAAGCGTTCTGCCCAGTTTTTGCCCATGTATCACACGGCCATTAAAGCAAAAAGGTTTGCCCAAGAGCAACCGAGCGGCATCTAAATCAGGGACATTTAATGCCTCTCGAATACGCGTACTGCTCACTCGTTTGCCTGCAACATCAAACGTGGGCATGTCTGTGACCGAAAAACCCAACCTGTGTCCTGCTTGCGTTAAAGAGTTAAAATCGCCTTGGCGTTGCAAACCAAATCGAAAGTCATCGCCAACCACCAAATGTTTGATGTGAAGTTGTTTAACCAAAATACTTATTACAAACTGCTCGGCACTCAGTTGAGCAAACGCGCCATTAAAACGAACACATAAAAGGTAATCAATGCCTGTGCCTTGCAGTGCCTTCACTTTTTCACGAAAGTTCATCAGCCGTACTGGCGCCGCTTGTGGTGAAAAAAATTCCACGGGCAATGGCTCAAATAACATCACCACACTGGGCAAATTTAAAGCGTGCGCTTGAGCAACCACGGCTTTAAGTATCTGTTGATGCCCAACATGCACGCCATCAAAGTTACCAATACTCAACACACAACCCTTAGCAAGCTGGTTTTGAACCCTGTCTAAATTATGAGTACCTAAAATGAGTTGCATACGTTGTATTTTTTGAACCACAAAAACAGCCCTAAATTATAGCGGATTCAAACAATTAAATATTATTATTCTGTACACGACATGAAAATTCGATAGAATAAATACTTTTACTACTTTATGTTACTCTTATAAAAAGGAAGATTCAAAATGGATGAAGCTCAAAACGCAATAACCCAAATGCAAGGCCTTTCCATGAAGGCTTATGAATTAGGGCTTGAATATGCACCTAAGCTCGCACTCGCGATCATCACGCTATTGATTGGTTTATGGATTATTCGAATGCTTGGTAATCTTTTAAAAGCCTCAATGACAAAATCTAAGGTAGATCCAACCTTAATTCCTTTTATTACTAGTTTAAGCACTTGGATCCTTAAGCTCTTGCTCTTCATTTCCGTTGCATCCATGATTGGAATTGCAACAACGTCCTTTATCGCAGTATTGGGTGCGGCAGGGTTAGCCATCGGTTTAGCCTTACAAGGGAGCTTGGCAAACTTTGCTGGCGGCGTACTAATTATGATTTTCAAACCGTATAAAGTAGGAGATCTGATTGAAGCACAAGGCCATTTAGGCGTGGTTAAAGAAGTTCAAATTTTTAACACGTTGCTTACAAACCCTCAAAATAAGCAGGTAATTATTCCTAATGGAGCCATCTCAAACGACTCCATCGTCAATTTCACCACGGAAGGCGCTATTCGTGTCGATTTAACCGTTGGCATTGCCTACGATGCAGACATCACTAAAGCCAAATCCGTTTTAATGTCGGTACTTACACAACACGATAAAGTGTTAAAAGATCCCGCACCTTTTGTAGGCGTGGTTGAGCTAGCGGACAGCTCCGTTAACCTAGCCGTTCGCCCACATTGCACACCCGATGACTATTGGGACGTCTTTTTTGACATCAATGAACAGATCAAAGTAGCCTTGGATGAAAACCAAATCAGCATTCCATTTCCACAAAGAGATGTACATCTCATTAACGGCTAACATCAATAATTAAAAGTTCGACATTGACTTAACGCCCTCTTCACCGAGGGCTTTTTTTTAGCACCTAAATTTTCTCCCCCCCCTATTGCCATAATCAATAATAACCCTTGTAAAGACTTTACGCTCGTGTACTGATAAAATGGTCAAATTACGTGGGTCAATATAAATTTTACCCTCCCCCTATTCAAAACATATTTAAACTTTTAAGGATATTGAATGATTAACCTAATTCTTTGTGGTGGCTCAGGCACTCGCTTATGGCCAATTAGCCGAACTCTATTACCCAAGCAATTTGTACCACTCTTTAAAGAACAGTCTCTCTTTCAAAAAACAGTATTACGCAACAAAGATTTTTGTGATCAATTTTTAATCGTCTCCAATCAAGAACAGTATTTTTTGGCATTAGATCAAATGCAGGCATTGCAAAACAGAATTGACTCGCAGTTTATTTTAGAACCCGTAGGTCGAAATACCGCCCCCGCCATTGCGCTGGCCTGCATGGCGGTTGACCCCGATGCCATTGTATTTGCCACCCCATCTGACCACTTAATTAAAGATCAAGTGGCTTATGAGTCGGCCGTTGCCAAAGCAAAACAGCTGGCTGAACAAGATAAACTAGTCACTTTTGGCATTCAACCCACTTACCCTGAAACGGGGTTTGGCTACATTGAAGCTCAAGGCGAAGAGGTGTTGTCATTTAAAGAGAAACCTGACTATTCCGTAGCCGAATCGTATTTGGCGCAAGGAAGTTTTTACTGGAACAGCGGCATGTTCTGCTTTAAGGCGGGGGTATTTTTAGCCGAGCTAAAACAGCACTCTCCTGAGATATTTGACGCCTGCCAAACGGCTTATCAACAAACACAGCAAGGAGCGTTTTTACGCATTCCAATGGAAGCGATGGAAGCCATCCCTGCGGACAGCATTGACTATGCGGTAATGGAAAAAAGCGCCCACGTTAAGGTCGTGCCCAGTGACATTGGCTGGAGTGATTTAGGCAGTTTTGAATCCTTAGATCAAGAGCTTGAAAAAGACGCCAATGGTAATACACAGGTCGAGAACGCACTGCTTCTCAATTCAAAAAATAATTTAATCCTTGGCGAACAGCGCACCATTGCCTTAATTGATCTGGAAGATTTAATGGTCATCGATACCGCTGATGCCCTGCTGATTGCCCCCAAAGGCTCGGGGCAAAAGGTAAAAATGATTGTCGAGCAACTGAAAAGCCAAGGCAGTGAGCTGCCACAAATTCACCGAACGGCACATCGCCCTTGGGGAACCTACACCATTTTAGAGTCCGCAGAACGCTACAAAATTAAACGCATCGTCGTCAAACCAGGTAAAACGTTAAGCCTGCAAAAACACTTACACCGCAGTGAACACTGGATTGTGGTCTCAGGTACAGCAACTGTTACCGTGGGCGAAAATGTGCAACTGGTTCGCCCCAATGAATCGACCTACATTCCCATTGGCGAAAAACACCGTTTAGCCAATGATGGGCGCTTGGATCTGATTTTAATCGAAGCGCAAGTGGGCGAATACACGGGCGAAGATGATATTATTCGATTTGAAGATCAATACAACAGACAATAACACCCTATGAATTTATCCCCCCCCCTCCTATCAGCACAACGCGCCAGTATTATATTGGTGTCGCTGATGTCATTATTGCATCTATTTTTAGCGTTTAATGTTGAACTGGGTGGCGATGAAGCGCACTACGCGCTGTATGGCCTTATGCCTGACTGGAGCTATTTTGACCACCCGCCCATGGTGGGCTGGTTGCAAATTTTGCCCATGTGGTTGGCGCCTTACGACTGGAGCGCCCGTCTTGTTCCAATTGGCCTATACATTTTATTAAATTACTTGCTCTATCGCGTGACCATTGAGCTGTTTTGCCTTCGCTCACCAGACAGTCCTTGGCAGAGCCCTCAGCCCGATACTAATACCAATCACTGGTTAGGATTTTGGAGTGTTGCCCTGTTAAACAGTTGCCTTATTTTGGCCTTAATGGGCATGGCAATGTTACCAGACAACCCGTTAATGGTCATCACTCTGGCGTTGATTTTAACGGTGATTAAACTGCTAGAAACCAACACGTTGAAATACTGGATGATTCTGGGCGTTTTGGTGGGATTGGCGGCACTGTCCAAATACACTGCGGTCACACTGGTGCTCTCACTGTTGTTGGTCATGCTGGTTGAAAAACGTTGGAATTGGCTCACTCAAAAAGGTTTGTGGCTGGCCATTTTAATTGCCACCTTAATGATTACCCCCGTCTTGTACTGGAACGCCCAACACGAATGGGCCTCTTTTCTGTATCAAATTGATCATGGCACAGGCAGTACGGTTTGGGAACTGGACAGTTTGGTGCGTACCCAACTCACTCAGTTAGCCTCTTACACCCCCATGATTTTTATATTGGGTTGGTGGATGATGTTAAAACCTACGCACTATCGAGATGCGCGACCCCGTCTGCTACTTTTATTTGTCCTGCCTGTCACGACACTGTTTGCATGGGGGTCAGGCTATGAAGAGAGCTTGCCTCACTGGGTCTCACTCTCTTGGTTACTGGTCATCCCCATCATCGTTCACTGGGCTTGGCAACACCGTGATAAAAAATGGTTAAAACCTTTGATCTATTTTCACTTTATCTTGGCAGGCTCGCTGGTGCTCTTGGCGCACAGTTTATTGTACAAACCCTGGATTCCATTTGACGACCATAAAAACCCCATTCAGGGTGACTACGGCTGGCCTCAAGCCGCCAAAACCGCCATGAAATTGCAGTCTAGCTTAACCGATAACCCCAAAAAGTTGCCCCTGTTTGTCTCCAACTGGAGTGTTACCAGTCACTTGGCTTGGTACGCTCGTCCACAACCCGTGTTTATAACAGGCAACCGACAGACGCAATATGATTTTTGGTTTGGTTTGCCCCAAGCAGGAACCGAAGGATTATTGGTGGTGCCACACTATGAAAAAACACCGCCCAAAACGCAAAAACCTGCACACTTTGAACGCTGTGATCGGCTAAAAGAGGAATCTTTATCAGTTAACGATGCCATTGTGGTCACCTATCGTTACTATCACTGCTTTAATTTTCTCCCCCCCCTCCCAGCCGAAGATGAACGTCCTTAATGAACCGTTTAGCGTTCTTAACACGTTTCATTTCCGCGCCCATCACTCGCCCAATCGCGATTGCATCGGAGATCATTCATCAACCTGATAAAGCCTTTCCTGTCATCGATTTTTTAAAAGGCATCAGCGTTTTGATGGTGATTCTGTTTCATGTATTTTTTGCCGTTTTTTTTCTGTTTAAAAAAGACATTGAAAAATTGGAAGCCTTTATTCAAAGTATTCCAGGCTGGATGATCTTTATTTTGTCGTCCGATAAGGCAGTAGATATTTTCTTTTTGCTCAGTAGTTTTTTACTCAGTTATGGCCTGTTAAAGGTTTATCACAAACAACAATCTATCAGCATTAAACGCTTCTATCTACACCGTTTTTTTCGCATCTACCCGCTGTTTTTAGTGGCTCTGCTGTTATACGGTTTGGCGGATCCAAACAAACTATTTACCGAGGGCTGGTACAGCCTACTGTTTATTGAAAATATCTTTAGCAAAGGCATTATTCCCGTGCAGTGGAGCTTGTCAATTGAGGTGCAATTTTACCTAATTTTACCGTTCTTGATTCTGTTTTTAGTCAAGCAACGCTCTCCCATTCTCTGGCTCTCAGCACTCATCGCACTCAGTGTTTTGGTTCGATTTTGGTTTGCTTACCAAACCCCGTTGACCTATCAAACCCCGTGGTACGAGTTTATGCGTTCGGTTGACCCTGCGCTCTACATGGACACCATGTACTACGTAATTGAAACCCGCATTACACCGCTATTAATGGGTGTTTTATGGGCCTTTATGCTTTGGTACAAACCCAACTTTTCGCTCTCACTATCTCCCTTACAAAAAGCCGCAGTGCTGTTTTTGGGCCTAAGTTTAGTCTATATAAGTATGCTCTACCCTGTGTACAACACACAATCGAGCTACTACCATCCCTTTAATGAAACCCTAAATCTTGCCGCCATTACCCTGCACCGTTTTGTTTTCAGTGGTGCAATTCTTCTCATGGTACTGCTGTTTCACTACGACCGTAACACCCAAGTCTCTCCCCCTCTTGTACGCTGGAAAGGCTGGCGACTGTTGTCCGAAGTGGCGTACCCCATGTACTTTTTTCACTTTCCCTTTATTGCACTGGCTTGGGTCATCGTTTTGGGCACGGTCGATTTTGACAGCATTACTCAAGTAGAGCTTTGGCGTATTCCTCTAGTGTTTCTGTTAGCCACGGGCTTTACGCTCTATTTATCACTGTGGCTCAATTACTGGGTAGAAGCGCGTTTTATCCGCATCGGAAAACGAGTCGAATCTCGCTGGTTTAGCAAATCAAATTGAGGCATAATGCTCTTTTAAAACCAAAAACACTGTTAGAGACCGTTGCATGATTTCGATTGTTGTTCCCACCTTTCAAGAGTTTGAAAATTTACCCCCCCTATGCGAGATGATTCAATCCGCTCTGGCGGAGTTTATTACGGCCGAAGAGCTCTGCTATGAAATCTTGATTATGGACGACAACTCACAAGATGGCTCCATTGAGAAAGTACACGAACTCGCCACTACCTATCCTATTCGCCTCATCAATCGAACTGAAAACCGTGGACTTTCCCCCGCCGTCATTGATGGCTTTGCCGAAGCCAAGGGCGATTACGTAGTAGTCATGGATGCCGATCTGTCACACCCTGCCAGTGCCATTCCTGAAATGATTAAACAACTCAAATCGAGCGAAAGTGATTTTGTACTGGGTTCTCGTTACGTGGAAGGCGGTAGCATTGACGACAGTTGGACATTATGGCGCTACATCAACTCCGTAGTAGCAACCCTGCCCGCCCTGCCACTCACTAAAGTCAAAGACCCCATGTCTGGATTTTTTGCGGTGCGCCGAGCAGATATTCCGCCCGCGAATGAACTCTCTCCCATTGGGTATAAAATCGCGCTGGAAGTGATGGTCAAAGGACCGTTTAAAAAAGTCAGCGAAGTGCCTATTCATTTTGTCGATCGCATCCATGGCGAATCCAAACTGACCCTGGCAGAGCAACTCAAATATTTACGACACTTGCGCCGACTGTATCAATATAAATTTAAAACCAAAGCGGAATTTTTTCAATTTGCCGCCGTTGGGAGTAGTGGTGTCATTGTTGATATGACGTTTTACCTAATATTACAAATGTTTGGTGTCTCTCACACTGTGGCACGTGCCATCTCATTTTGGCCAGCGGTCTCTTGGAACTGGATGCTCAACCGCCTGATTACCTTTAGCCACCGTGAAAAAACTGCCAAAACGACTCAGTGGGGTGCATTTGTTTTCAGCTCTCTGCTCGGATTCTCCGTCAACTACGGAACTTACTACACCCTAACCACCTTTGTACCTTTCTTTCAAGAGTACCTCATGCTTGCGTTTATTATCGGGATACTCATGGGAATGGGGTTCAATTTTTCAATCTCCAACCTGTTTGTCTTTAAAAAACTCCGAGAAGAGGTGGACAGTGAATCTAAAAATAGGCATTCAAACTAATTTCCCCCCCCCTCTATTCATTGACAATAGGGGGGGGAGAAAATTTTGTTGGTGCGCTTGCATCCGTTCAAACGTGGTGAGTAGCGATTGGTAGCGTTCTATGTTGGATTCCAACTGTGAATACAGCGCATAAACCGCCTCAGCCGTGGATAAGCTCGATACATTTCTCTGTTTACGAATACGATAACTTGAGGGTTCCACGGGTGATAGAACCACTCGATTTAACCCCCTCAGTACTGAATTTAACTGCATAATTTTATGCGTTTTACGCCATGTGCCATTCAGAAAAAGGCTCCGATTGATGCGCAATCTTAGGGTATAACAGAAAAACAGATTGAGCATCCGCCAACCAGTGCTGCAACGTGGGCAGTTCAGAAACATGTTCACCCACCCACGTTTGACAATCACGCAGGGATAACTGAACAATTTTGGCCGTGCCTTTTACCTGCTTAGTTTCGTTAGGGTGTTGTAAAATACCCAGCGATACTTGATTAGGAATCACCGCTTCAATCCATTGGCATAAACAGTTATTGATCGCTCGTTCACAGGTTGGACAGATGACTCTTGGCATAACACACACTTCAATCATTAACAGAGGGGGGGGGGGGATAAAATTTTGCAAAGCATCCAACCATCCACGCTTTCCATAACGGTAAAAAAAAGCGACTGAACGTGATTCTTTTGAACTCAAACACTTTGTAAAACGCCATAAACAGAGCCAAGCACAACGGGATGATTCGGTATTTATTGTGCGTTTAAATACGTCATCCAGCCAAGCCATCGTAGGCATTGCCAAGGTAAGAAAGATCAGCGATACCGCAGATTGGTTGCACGGAGTATACGTCAAAACCACTTGGCGTAATCAAGGCATTGCAAGAAAGCTTATGACGTTTATTCAAAAACAAACCAAAACCAGTCAGATTTTTACCTTTCCGCTCTCCCACCTTAAAAATTTCTATCTTAAGCTGGGCTATCAACCCATTGAGCCGTCCACACTGCCTAACACGTTACAAATTCGCTATCAAAATGCATTAGCACAACACAAAAAATGGCTTTGTATGTCTACGAATAAGGTTACGAATAAAATTTCATCCCCCCCTCCTATCAACAACTAAACACCTGTCTAAAAAAACCTATTCTGACGCTTTATCAGACGGCGCTTCTTTTAATAACACAGGACTGGCTTCATCCATTCCGCTCTCCGCCTCTTCCAATAGGTGTGCTGGAATCTCTTTTTTAGTTTTACCCGCCAACTCTTTGAGCATTTCGGCCTGTCTGACCAAGTTGCCTTTGCCTAACAACATTTGGCTACGAGTCGTGTCATAAGTATTTTGAGCGGTTTGCAACTGTTTACCGACCTTTTCAAAGCTCTCAACAAACCCCACAAATTTATCGTGTACTTCGGCGGCACGTTTAATCAATTTAAGGGTATTTTCACTTTGACGCTCGTAACGCCAGAGCTGTTCAATGGTTTTTAAACTGGTAAATAGGGTGGTGGGTGTAACAACGGCAACTCGTTTTTCAAAAGCGGTTTCAAAAATACTGGCATCGGCTTCTATCGCCATCAAGTACGCCCCTTCCACAGGAATAAACATCAAGACAAAATCGGGGGCATTCAGCTGCTCTAAGGATTCATAGCGTTTATTAGCTAAGGTATCGATATGATGTTTTAAACTTTGAAGATGCTGCTTAAGTGCAGCGGCACGCTTTGATTCACTATCGTGATTTAAGGATTGCTCGTAGTGCAATAACGAAACTTTGGAGTCAATCACCACATGCTTGTTATCGGGTAGATTTAAAATCACATCGGGTCTAAGACGTTTGCCCGATTCGTCCGTAAAGCTTTTTTCGCGGTCAAACTCCACGCCTTCGGTTAAGCCTGAACGCTCCAATAGACGCTCTAAAATCAATTCACCCCAATTACCTTGCAATTTAGAGTCCCCCTTTAACGCTTGAGTTAAGTTTTGGGTCTCTTCACTCATCTGATGGTTTAACGCATGCAGTTGTCGTAACTGCTCTGATAGACTGGCGCGCTCTTTTAGATCTTCTTTATGCACCAACTCAACACGTTGTTTAAAGGATTCTAAGGATCCTTGAATGGGCTTAAGAATCGCGTCCATCCTGTCTTGAGTTTGTTGCGCAAATTGTGCTTGTTTGCCCTCAAAAATACGATTTGAGAGTAATTCAAACTCATTGGCTAATTGTACTTTGGTGGTTTCCAGTAACGCCAATTTTTCTTGAGAGTTGTTTCGTTCGTTTTCCAACACCATGCTTAGTTCTGCCACACGAGTACTGCCCTGCTTTAACTCTTCGCGCAGCTGCATTAAATCATAGTCTTTTTGCTGTAGCTGGGATATTAGCTCTTTATGTTGCGCTTCCGTTTGTTTTAAAACACCTTGTATGGATTGCAGCTGTTTCAATTCTTGCGTTAAGGTGCGGTGTTGTACTTTAAGTTCTGTCAGTTGTTCATGATATAACTCTTGGCGAATCAGCTGTTCGTTTTGTTGTTGGAGTTGCTGTAAAAGCTGTTGATTGGTACGAAAGAATTTAAGTGCAAAAAAAAATGCCAGCCCTGTTAGGGCAAGCAAAAATAGCACAAATAAAAGTATTTGATGTTCAGAAAAGATCACTGTGGTTTTAAAATTTTGATTTGATCAAGACGTTCTTTAACGGCTTTTTGTTTTGTTTTAAGCGTTTTAACCTTTCGTTTCGATTTTTCTAATTTATAGGTTTTTACTAATTTATTTTTTCGTGTTAACAGGGTACTCCCCACAGGAACAATTTGGTTTTTTCCTTGAACGCTTACAGGAACTCCTGTTGCCGAGCTATTCAAAAAATCCATTTTAATATGTTTTGATGGCGAACGGTTGTATTTATTATTAACTCGCACTAAGCGAGACCCATCGGGCTTAACCATCACTAATGACACAGATACTTTAGGCGGAATGTAAATACGCTTTTTCTTAATCCCCCCCCCTTTTTTTGCTTTAGGTACAAGCTTAACGGTCTTTTTTTCAACCACAGGGTTTAGGTAAGACTCTCTTTGTCTATCAATTTTTTCTCGAGTTTCTTTGGATAAAAGTAGCGTTTTTAATTGCAGAAATTGACTGCTTTTCTTCTCTGAACTCCCTTCTAAATTGGAGTCTACAGCATTAACCGCATACACCCAGCTACTGCCACTGGCGATAAGCATAAAACTAAGTACAGAGATAAACATTTTTACAGTCATACAATACACTCCTATCACTTAATTTTTGTTTTTTCTGTCGAAGCATGCGTATGAAAAACAATCAAAGAGCAATTGGCTAACACATTACCTTTTACTAAATCAAAATTAGCTTGTACATCCACATTACCATTAAATAATTTTGTTTTACAGCTTTCCACCAAATAAAAAGGAGAGATATTTTGGCTAATGGTTTCAAATATTCTCATTAAATCTTCTTCGTGTTGTAGGCTCATAGTTAAGCTTAAACGACTAAAATAAAAGACTCTATTGGGTATTTTAATGCGAGAAAACAGCCCGCTGGTTAACGGTTGCTCGGCTGAAAAATTAAATTTTAAACTGGGAACCAAGTATTGCTCTGATAATGAAATCAAAGAATCCGTCCAAAAAACTCGATCTTGCTGTTTAACCAAGCCTTTTTTAATCAGCTCTTGGTATTTGTCACCGTATTTTTGGTATAACGTTAACTGACGCTGTAAAAACTGCACTTCACTTTGTAATTTTTCCAACTTTTGAATTTTTGGCTTTTCTTGAGCTTGCAGTTCTTTTGCAATTTCACCATAGGCGTACCAAGCCGCAGCACAAAGCAAGCTTAAGAGAATAAATACAACGGCAATACGTAGAAAAAAACGCCGTAATAAAGGGTCAGATAACAAGTTACTTGGGTTCAACGTCTTTTACTCTTATCTTAACGGTAAATGGAAGCGCATCAACGGGCTCTTTCGTGACTTCAATAATCAACGGCTGACTTAAATCTCTATTTAAAGGTTCTTCTTGTAACTCAACCGATTCAACACCAGGCAATCCTTTAAAATCTTCAACAAAGTCATCCACCCATTGTACGGGGTCTTTATATGTATCATAAAAGGGAAAAACCCATGCCGTTAAAATAATTTCACTATTACGGCTATCAAAGCGATTTAATGTTTTCCAATCCATCTGGAAAAGATGAATATGCTGTTCATGCTGTGCAAAAACAACACTCCATTGCTGAATATCAAAATTAATTACACGATTCAATTTTAAGTGTAAAACAGCTTCTGAAAATTCGACCGATGCTTTAACGTGTTGTGCATCATCTTGAAATTTAACGACCTCTTTTAGACGCGTAATTTCTGTTTGATGCTCTGAAATATTTTGCTCTAACAAGCCTTGTTTTTCCCAGCTTACAACCGAGTCAACCCCAGCGATAACGATGTAGTAAAGCCCGCCCAGTAACAGTAAAATATTAATGCCAATAAACAATTTTCGGCCTACAAGAAAAGCCTTAATTTTTTCAATATACGAATTTGAATAAAAAGTATTTGGTTTTTCATTTAAAATAAAATCAACCATCGCAGGTTGCGAAAAATATTGTGTCTTTTCACAACCATAATACTGGTTTTGTTTACCCAGCTCATTAAAGGTTAATGCGCTAAATATACTACCATCATTCTCTTCAGAAACGATTCCTTCTTGCCTGCTGGAATCAAACAACCCTTTTAACAACGCCTCATTACTGTCTAAAAAAAGCAAATTAATCTTGGTTTCTGCTGGCAACAGGTTCTGGCTTCGAACATAAGCAACAGCTAACTTTGTTTCATTTACTAATGTCTGCATCATATCTATCGCGTCATGCTCTAACTCAACCAAGCGACTGATCCTTAACTGTCCTTCATACAAAAACATTTGCCTAAAGGTATATTCTGATAACCGGCTAACCACTAAAAAAGGCTGTTCTAACTCGTTTTTAGACCACTTTAAATATGACTTAACACGTTTTTTAAAATAATCTACCAGTAAAAACGGTTTGGAATAAAGGTGAGTAACCAGTATTTGCGCTTCTTCTAATTTGTTTAAAAATCCTGAAAAAGCTTCATTATTTGCCAGCAATGAAATAAGAAGTAACTCTTCTTTTCGTCCACCATCACTCTCTTTATTATGATTTGTCCATTGCACGACATTTAAAATAATTTCTTCACTTTCAAATCTTGCTTTTCGCCGATCTAAAAATGCTTTTTTCTCCCAAGGCAATAGCTTCGGCGCCCACTCAAAATAGATATCTTCATCGACCACATCTATTACGATAGAAACATGTGTTTTTTCAGAAAGCGATGTTAAATACAGCTCAATTGGTTCAATATCCTCCCATTTAAACGTATCAACCAGTGACTCATTTTCTTTATAACAAGCAAGCCCTTCATCGGTTAAATAAAATACTGTTTTCATTATTGAACCTGCGCAATGGTATCGTAGATGGGCCCTAAAACAGCCACCATAATCCAGCCTACCACCGCGCCCATCACAACGGTTAAAATAGGCTCAATGGCTGGTTCAATTTTATCAATCAACTCTTTAGCTTCTCTGTCATAGAAATAACTCACATTTTTAAGAGACGTATCCATTCCTCCGCTTAATTCACCCACTTTAACCATTCTAATGGCCATGGGAGGGAAAACATCTGACTCTTCAAACGCTTCAAAAATAGGTTGACCATTTTCAATAAGTCGCACGGAGTGCAGTATATTTTTTTCTAAATATTTATTGCCCGCAATAATACTCGACATTCGTAAACTGTCGGGAAAACTTACTCCAGCGCTGTACATAACAGCCAATGAGTTTGCAATACGTGCCAATTTTAGTTTATATAAAACGGCACCTATAATGGGTATATTTAATATTTTTTCATCCGTTTTAAGTTTAAACTTAGGTGATTTTTTACGCGCTATTTTATATAGCGCAATGCAAATAATGGGCGTCAAAAAAAGCTCTAAAATGTATTTTTGAATAAACTCAGAGGTGGCGATTAACGCAACCGTTGCAAAGCCTAATTCTCCCCCCATCGAGCTAATAAATCCAACCAACTCTGGTACAACAAACAACATCATTAATACCACTACCCCAATTACCACGGTGGCAACAATGGCTGGGTAAATCATCACTTTTTTAGCTTTGGAGATTAACTCATCCTCCCATTTAAGCATTTCGGCTAGATTCACCAAAATCTCTTCCAACTTTCCCGTTTTTTCACCCACCGATACCAATGAAACATACACTTCACCGAATACACTTTCATAGGGCATCAAAGCCTCTGAAAAAGTTTTTCCCCCCTCCATCGCTTCGTAAATACTCGCAAGCATCTCTTTTACGGCATCATTTTCAAAGTTATCTTTTAAATCATCCAATATATCCATCAATGGAACACCTGCTTTCAGCAACTGCTCCAGCTGAAAAGTGAACCCAATAACGTCTTTACGAGAAACTTTGACTTTTCCTTTAAAAAGACTCGACTGCTTTCTTGCTCTCAATAAATCAATATTGGATTTTTTAAGTTTTAATTCCAGCTCTTGTTCATTGGCAGCAGGTAACGTACCAGAGACTCGCTTTCCAAACTTATTCATACCGCTGTAGTGATAGTTTTGCACGGGTTATCTCGCTATAATAAATCAGTAAGGTTAACAATTCGGCTGATTTCTTCCAAGGAAGTTTCTCCCTTTTTAACCCAGCGAATGCCGCTTTGAATCATCGTTGAAAAACCATTTTCAACGGCCTTTTCTAAAATGGAATGCTGTGAAGCTCCATCTAATAACAATTCATCCATTTCAGGTGTAAATCGTAACGTTTCTAAAACAGCAAGACGCCCTTTATAACCGACATTATTGCATTGATCACAACCCGCCGCACGATACAGAGTTAGGTTTTCATCTTCAGAAATAGATAAAAGCTGTTTTTCAAATTCTTCTGGCTCGTAGGAGTCTTTGCAATAAACACATAACTTTCTGGCGAGCCTCTGCGCAATAATACCGATCATGTTTCCAGACATAATGGAACGAGAAACCCCTATATCAAGTAATCGTGGAATGGCACCAATCGCTGAATTAGTATGCAATGTAGCAAATACTTGATGCCCCGTCATCGCTGCTCGAATCGACATTTCAGCGGTTTCAGAGTCACGAATTTCTCCAATCAAGATAATATCTGGATCTTGACGCATTAACGAACGAATACCCGCAGCAAATGTCATTCCAATTTCATCATTAATAGGAGTTTGACGAATAAGGGACATCGGATACTCAACGGGATCCTCTAACGTCATAATATTAACACCCACATCATTTAGTTCATTTAATATGGAGTAAAGCGTGGTAGTTTTACCCGAACCCGTCGGCCCCGTCACCAATAAAATACCCGTAGGTCGCCCCATCATTAGCTTTAGTTCGGCATAAGATTCGTCATCTAAGCCCAAATCGTCCAATGGAACAATCCCTTTTTCTCTATCCAAAATACGCAGTACAATGTTTTCGCCATGAGAACCAGGTAAACTTGAAATACGAAAGTCAATACGACGACCATGCACAATTAATGACATGTTTCCATCTTGAGGTAAACGTTGCTCGGTTAAATCCAGTTCAGACATCACTTTTAGTCGAACAACCAAGCCTGACCAAAAATTCTTATGGAATAGGCGTATTTGTTGTAAAACTCCATCAATACGGTACCGAATTCGAATGTAATCTTCTTCAGGTTCAAAATGAACATCCGATGCATTACGCTTGACGGCATCCGTCAAGATATTGTCCACTAATCGAACCATCGGCTGAGAATATTCACTTTCAGATGAGAGACGACTGTAATCTGATTTACCTGTTTCAAGCTCTTTTAATATCCCTTCAATCGACAGTTCATAACCATAGTATTTATCTATGGCAGATTGAATTTCTGCCTCTACAACCAGTACAGGTACCACTTGAATATTTGGGTTTTGCAAATGACGTTTTAACTTATCTAAAACAAGAATGTCATTAGGGTTGGTCATCGCCACTTTAAACTCTTGGTCTTTTAGGCTAATCGGCATGACCATATAGCTGTGTGCAAAAGCTTCTGAAACCAAAATAAGCGCCTTTGGATCTGGCACAACTTCCTTCAAACTCATCGAGCTGTAGCCAACGTAAGAGCCGACGATCTCGCGAATCACTTCGACAGAAGCAAAGCCCATCGTGACTAATATGTCTCCTAAAGTCTGTCCTGTTTTTTTCTGTTCAATTAACGCAATTTGTAACTGGTCATCACTCACGTGACCTTCACGGATTAACCGTTCTTTTAAGCGATGGGTGGTTGCACTCACTGCTTTTTCTCCGCCATAAACTGCCGAATAGTGATCAGTCTATTTTTAACTTGCGCTTCATTAAAGTTCACGAGATCCACATCGACAAAAGCAAGTGCCTCGGTGTAATAACGTGCGGCGGACTTATATTTTCCAAGCTGATCCAAACTGACGGCTAAATTAACAAGGTAGTCCGCATTATCAGGCTCTAAAGAGACCGCTTGAAAATAAGAATCCTGCGCTGCTAGCCAGTCTCTTTCAGTTGCGTATAAATTCCCTAACGCATACTGTAGCGTGGGAGAACTTGGATGTTCTTTAACCATTATTAACAACGAACTTTTCCAGTCTGAGTTAAGTTCAACATGCCCAGATATATTCGCAATCGCTTCAAAGGCATTTACGCTCGATGGTTGTGCAACCAATGCTTGTTGATAGTATGCCATCGCATCAACATATTGTTGCTGACTAACTAAAATATTACCTAATCCAATCAATGCAAATTCATTTTGAGGGTTCATCGCTAACACACTTTCAAAAATAGCCTGAGCCTGCACTAAATCTCCCTTTTCATAATTCGAATAAGCCTCTAACAAAACATCTTCTTCAGAATGAATCACTACAATGGCTTTATTTTGCTCTCTATTTTGTCGTTTTTTTGAATGGTCACTTGAAACTTTAATACTCGAAAGGTCCTCATTAGACGATTCAATTTCAGAGCCGTTAAACTTATCTTCTTTCGTTGACGGCACAACGGCTACTTGGTCTTTTGATCGTGCCTTAGAAGCAGGTTTCATGACTGAACGCTCAATAACTTCAGTCGCGGGAATTTCATTTTGAAAATCATGTTTCATTGAGCGATTGTTACCTGCGCTCGATGCTATCTCAGCTGAATCAAGGGCTGTATCGAGTGCATCAGAATTACCCGTAGCAACGGTTTCATTATTATTTTTATCTATGTTATTAACCTCTTTAACCAATATTTGAGTTTTAACAAGATTATATTTATTCATTCTTTGCTCAAGGTTTTCATATTGTTCTTGATAATACAAAATACCGTAAAAAAATATACCAATTATAAGAAGAAAAATTAATAGTATTAGAGCAAACTTAAATGACTTCTCTTTTGGGCGTTTCTCAGAAAGAGCACCAGCCACAAGAATAGGATTTAAGGGCTTTTCTAAACTCCTCTTATCTTTTTTCTGCTTTTTCTTTCCAAAACCCAAATAACCAGGTAATGCATCCAAACTCCACTTATAGCTGTCCTCATCTTCTTTTAACAGCTGCTTTTCAAGATTAACAGGAACACTACGACTCTCCACTGTATTATTTTTAACTGAGCTAACCGTTTTAGTTAAACTTTCTTCTATACCCAAAACATCAGCTTTTAAAAAGGTTTGATCTTCTACTGTATCATGAGAAGAAGCAGCATTTTCACCCACAGTACTTTCTAAAGGAGAGTCCTCTCTCTGAGCGGAAATGAGTGCACCCTCTTCTTTTAAGGTTGGCGTTTTAGAAGGCTCTTGTTTCGTCTCTGGTAAGCTTTGCTTAAAAGAAGGTTCTACATTAATTAGCTTTGATTCAGACAACGATGTACTTAACTCTTTCTCCATTTGCTTAGGCTCTTCAGCTTCTTGCAAGAGCTTCTCTATTACCAGTGGTTGAGCACTCGGATTTAGCTCCGTAGAAATAGAATCCTCAATAGCTAACTTAAGCGTACTGGATACTGATTTTGTTCTATTTTCAGTGCTTCCAGAACCGCTCGTTATTTTTAGGTTTTCTTTTTTCGGAGGGGGGCTGTCAAGCTTAAGTGAAAAAATTGCTTCTGATGTCTCCTGAACACTCTCTTTTGACAAAGTAGATAGAGGTGCTTTATTTTTAATTTTCTTTATACTTTCAACCTCAGAAGTGGACTTTACAGAGTCTAGAGAAAGCTTTATTTTTACCTCATTTTTTTCAGATTTTTCTTGAACATCAATGACTGGTTCAGCCTTATTTAAAGGCATATTTCGCACTGTTTCTTCAGCCTCATCTCCAACTGCATGATTTGAATCGACAATTTCTGCTAACGCCTTTTTCTTATCTTCTGCCGCTTTTTTTAAAGCTTCTAATAAAACACTCAAAACTATTTCTCTTCATCATTAGAATGCGTTCTTAAAAAACGACCTACGTGCTGTAAATCACCATTACTTATATCTGGATTTTTAATAATGGTTGGTCGAATAAAAATTACTAATTCTGTTTTTTGAGTTTGATCCTTTCGACTACCAAATAAGCTGCCTAAGATAGGCACATCACTTAACCATGGCACCCCTACGTTATCATGTAGTTTTTGATCTTCAATTAATCCACCAATCACAGCCGTTTGTCGATCTTTTAATCTCAGCACAGAGGACATTTCTTTTTCCTGAATCACAGGAATGACACTCTCAACACCTGCGTCTTTAAGTGCAGGGTTAGGATCAATTGCCGTTCCAATTTGCCTAGAAATTGTTGGTCTTACATTCAAGGTAATGTCGCCATCAGCACTGACAAAGGGCGTCACACTCATTGTAAATCCAACGGGAACCGTATGAATTGTAGATTCATACGTAGTTAATCCAGCCCCTGCGGCAGTTGCGGCAGTAATATTCACATCTACCGTAAAATACACTAAATTATTAACGACTTTTAATAAGGCCGTTTGATTGTTAATAGCCATAATTTTAGGACTTGATAATACCTTGCTTTCACCAAACGTTTTAAGCAAACGTAAGTTTGCAAGAATATTCCAATCCCCTGTCATAAACCCACCACCAGCCACAGAGTTCATTGTTGCGACAGAAAAGCCCGAAGCTGGCCCTGCAAAAGGAGAGGAAATACTAACTCCACCATTATCACCAAAAGCTTTTTCGCCCAAAACTGACCAATCAATTCCTGCTTGATACTCATCATTTAATATTACTTCAACCACCGTTGCCTCAATTAAGACCTGACGATCCACCCTTGTGGTCACATCTTGAATATACTCTTCAATAATTTTGTGCTTCTTTGCCGAAGTATAAATTGAAATAACGCCAGCCTCGGGATTAATCACTGTGTTTTTATCAAACCCTAACGTATCCCCCTTCTTTTTAGTTTCAATCTGCGCTAAAAGCTTGACGTTATCTTCCAAGGTTTGCCAAAAATCATGCTCAGACTTAACCGTTACTTTAGAAAAGCTTCCTCCTGATTTTTTAGTTTTTACCCCCCCCCCTGATGAGCCAGAAACACTCATCCTCATATCAATCGAGTCTTCACTCACTTTATTAATATTAACGTAATCAACCTTATAATTCCGCCACTCTGGAAGGTCTGGTTTAACTTTAATCGTATTGTTTTCAATAACAAACATTAAACCGGCTTGCTCTGCAATCCGTTCTAATATATCTTCTAACGGCTGATTCAATGCATTGATTGTTATATTTCCCTCTATATCACTATAAAGATCGATCTGTTTACCCGCATCCTGTGCAACTTGAAACAAAAGCTCTTTCACTGGCACATTTACAGCAGTAATTGAGTAATGTGAAGTCGATTCACCTCTAAAACTAGGTAATTTAGGCAAACTATTATTTGCTAAATCAGGAATTCTCGAACGGCTTCCCTGAATGCTCCCTATTTTAGGCGACTCAACAAGGTGACCATCTGGAATAAACTTTTCGGAAGTCGCCACCGCTGGTTCCTTCTTTAAATTCGAGTCATAGCAGCCTGTTAAGGATACGATCATGACCAATGAGACTAGTGGCAAAAAAAACTTCATAATAAGACGATTAATTAACATTGATTATTCCATACTGTTTTAAATAATATTGAGTATTTTCCAAGTTTTTAAGCACTCCACCAACCGTCACAACATAAGGATTTGACATCAACACATCCAAAGGAAGCTCCGAAATAATTCGCTGCAATGTTGAGTAGCTCGCTGAAGTTAAATACAGTACTCTAAAACGGTTTACCTGACCATTTATACCCAAATCTATTAAAAAATGTATCGAGTCTAAAGGCAAATTTTGTTTTTTATAAAAATCAACTGCTTCATCTAAAGTATTCAAATGAGGCGAAGCAAGCTGAATAATATACATTTTTTTCGGCATCGTGTGCAACCAATCTACAGATTCCAAATGCAAATTAACCAAGCGTTCTAACAACAAACCTTCTTTAACAAACATACGCCTTGATTTATGAGAAGCCTCTTTTATTAATGCGATACCCTCCCCCTCTACTTTTGCATTAACAGCATCCAAAATGATGAAATCGTCCTTAATAATAACACTTTGTTCGGCTAATTTTAGTTCATCTTTTAATAAAGTTGAATGAATTAATACCTCTGTATCATCATCAACACCCCCTTCATTGTCACTATTAATAACTACCCTATCATTAGTTCGTACCTTATCAGCTAGGACACTTTTAAAATTCAATATATTTGAAAAACTGTCAAATATTCGTATCCCAAAAAAAGAATAAAGCAGCCCTCCTAATAAAAGAACAAACAGAAATAAAATCTTAAAATTTTTTACTTTATCTTCATTGGTTACCACCCCTATATTTTTAGGAAGCATTGCGATATGTTTTTTAGTAACCTTTTTATCATCACAACTATAAGCAGACATAAGAAGCTTATCTGCAATCGTATTAATTGTTCTGGGAATACCTTCTGAGAGCTTATGAATTTTTTTTGAAATGCTCAAATCAAAAACATCTAAGCCTTCATAAGACGCTCTTCGAACTCGATAATTAAGGTAAGCATAAACTTCTTCTGGGGAAAGAGAAGGGATAAAAATACTGCATGAAACTCGACTCTTAAGCTGTCTAATTTTATCATTGGCTAATGCCACATCAAGTTCAGGCTGACCAAACAAAACGACCTGTAATAGTTTACCCTCACACGTTTCTAAATTACTTAACAATCTAATTTCTTCTAGCGTATCAAACGTCATGGCCTGCGCTTCATCAATCAACATGACTACTCGCTGCCCTTCTGAATAAAGTCGCACCAACTCGTTATTAATCATATCCAGCAAGGCATATTTAAAGGTTAATCCCTCTAAACTCAAACCCAGTTCAGTACAAATATGCATCAACATATCTTTAGGAGACAGATTTGGCGTATTAATATATAACACTTTAAAATTTTTGGGTAACGAATCAGCGAGCAAGCGCAACAACATCGTCTTACCACTACCTACTTCGCCCGTTACCTTTGTGATCCCATCTCCACGAGAAACGGTATAAACTAATGCTTCTAGAATATCTTGCCGAGAACCACTCTTATAGAAGATATTCACGTCGGGGGAAGATTTAAACGGGAGCTTACTTAATCCAAAAAATTTTCGGTACATTCAATAAATTGCCATATAGATAAAAAGGTTCTAAACGAACATTCATTTTACATAACTTAAACAATAAAATCGTTCATATCATTAAAATTAAGCCAAAAAAAAGCCCGCGACAGCAAAATGCTATGGCGGGCTTTCGTAATATAAGCTTGGCAATGACCTACTCTCACATGGGACCTCCCACACTACCATC
>JAMOLY010000258.1 GCA_027068835.1 Thiomicrorhabdus sp.
CCATCTGGATTTAGAGTCAAAGTTCCAACGGGCGGTGGCGTTACAACAGCAACATCAATAAATCCATTTAGGAAAATGTCATTAGACATCAAATCGCCAGAGATGGTATCGCCTTCTTGGCCTGTGTAAAAATCTTCAATTGCAAAGGATGATGCGATGGGCTGCTCATTACGGCCACCATCACCTCACCCCAAACGATCACGTGGATCTTGACCGCGCAAGTAATCCTCATCAAGCAAACCTGGCAAATGAGAAAGACTCAAGCCAACGGGGGTCGTAATCTCATTGGTCTCATAGAAAGCAAATAAATTATCTAAATCGAGGGCAAATTTGTATGCTTCTGGATGTTGGCCAGGCAAATACTCCAACTTATCACCAACGGGGACTTTAGTTCCAGTATCTTGAGTTGGGGCTATTTCTGAATTGATGCCTGAATTAAAGTGAGAATTTGATTCAACAGGGGTGGCATCATCAGCTTTTACGAAGTTCTCAAAAATCTCAATTAGCTTTGATGCGTCTTCGTTAAAAGCTTCTACATTTGCAGGCATAGCGAAACTTGGAATTTCGCTGGACCCTTCAAAGATAACAAGTTTTCCATCGGGATAGCGCAGTGCTAATTCACCTGATTTGGTTAATTCGAAAGAACCACCTTCTTTAGTTACGGCATTTGCAAATGCGGCAACAGTGGATTCATCCATCGGAACCCTTACTGTTTTTTCGCTTCACTTTTGTTGTTAGTGGTTTTTACTGAATTGTCGTTACTTGTCTTCGTCATAATATATTCCCCAGTTGCACAACCATGCGTTGATGCACGTTGGGGTAATTTGACTCAGTAAGGTTTCAGCCGCTTAAACAAACAGGGTAAAGGAATTTGAAAAAATTGATCTAATTTGAATCAATTTTTCAGTTACTTAGAGTCAGGCTGGCTGTTTTCTGGACCTTTTTTGGTTGGCCGTTTTTCATCTTCAAATAAAATTCGTTCGGCCGACCCTTCCAAATCATCAAACTGACCAGAGCGAAGTGTCCAAAGAAAAGCCACTAAGCCAAGACCACTTAAAAATAATGCAATAGGAATTAAAACGAGCAATCCACTCATAATTGTACTCTTTTCTTAAGTTCCTTAGTTTCAAGCACCTCACTTTGAAACGTAGAAACTGGATTTTTTGTTTCACTAATTT
>JAMOLY010000259.1 GCA_027068835.1 Thiomicrorhabdus sp.
TCTGTCTTTTTAAGTAAATATGATGACGTTCGCAAGCAGATCAACAGCATCACCGATAAATTAGAAGAACAAAAAACACAGTTACTCACTGATATTATTTCACTCGATAAACTATACGATGCCAACTTAGATTACTTTCACAAACTAGAACTTTATATTTCAGCGGGTGATGAAAAACTACGCATGATTGATGACAATCAAATCCCCGAACTTGAAAATATAGCAAAAGAAGACACTAAAAACATGCTCTCAGCACAAGCAGTACGTGATATGCGCGGTGCACGAGATGATTTAGAGCGACGCTTGCATGATTTACGTTTAACTCGCCAAGTTGCCATGCAAAGCTTACCAAGCATTCGTCTCGTACAAGAAAATGATAAGACGCTAATTAATAAAGTAAATTCAACACTTATCAACACCGTACCGTTATGGAAGAATCAACTCGCGCAAGCGGTCACTATTTTCCGCATGAGCGACACGGCAAAGACGGTTAAAAAAGCAACTGATTTAACCAATGAGTTACTAGAAGGCAATGCAGATAATCTACGCACTGCTAATGCAGAAGTCCGTACACAAATGGAACGTGGCATTTTTGATATTGAATCAGTACGAAAAGCCAATAATCAGCTAATCGAAACCATCAATGACAGTTTGAAGATTGCAGAGGAAGGCAAAGTCAAACGTGCAGAAGCGGCTAAAGAGCTCGTGCATATGGAAGGTGAATTACGTGAAGCCTTGGTTGCAGCAAAATCTCGTGCAGAGAATCCTGTCAATGAGATTGCTGAGGAAACATCAAAAGCATTAGATAAATAGTAAACATATTTTAAGTATCCACCCCCCCTGTTTTTTGCTTTTTTGTACGCCCTAGGCGTAAAAAAGTATATCACTACACCTTCCGTAGGAAGTGTTGATGCTGGTTGAAGCATCGAATGATATTATTTTTAAAAACAAATACAAAACCTCGAAAAACAGGGGGGGTGACAATAAAAAACAAGGAGAAATAATATGAGCCTCTGGGATAAGTTATTTGGCGAATTCATTGATATTATTGAGTGGACAGATTCGAGTGTCGATACGATGGTTTATCGTTTTCAGCGCTATGGCAATGAAATTAAATTTGGTGCAAAACTCACTGTGCGTGAATCGCAAGTTGCGGTGTTTGTTAGTGAAGGTGAAA
>JAMOLY010000260.1 GCA_027068835.1 Thiomicrorhabdus sp.
CCTAAAAAGAAGGCGGTTAAGAAGAAAGCCGTGAAGAAAAAACCAGCTAAGAAGAAATAGATTACCCTCTCTCTCCTAGTAACAAGTAGGAGAGAGTTTTTCCTGCTTTAAAGAAATATTATGTTCCCACCCCCCCTGTTTTTCGCTGTTTTGTATGCAATTAATCATTTTGAAGCACACGACAGCCCATGTTAATTACACAAAAAACATCGGATATTATAGAAATTTTCCAAAATGGTGGCGTGTTTGCTTACCCCACAGAAGCTGTTTTCGGCTTAGGTTGTGATCCTGATAATGAAAAGGCCGTCCAACGGTTATTATCCATAAAAAACCGCCCTATCGAGAAAGGTTTAATCCTTGTAGCATCAGGTTTTTCACAAGTTGAAAAATATTTAAAGCCTTTAAGCCAAGCCCAACAAGAATTCACCAAACCCAGTGCCACAACTTATATATTCCCTGCTTTATCATCCACACCAAAATGGCTGACGGGTGATTTTAACTCTCTTGCCATTCGCATTAGTAAACATCCACTTGTGCGTGAGCTTTGTATCAACTTAGATTCTCCCCTAGTTTCAACCAGCGCAAATTTATCAGGATTAGAGCCTGCAAAATCAGCAGAACAAGTTGCAAAACAGCTTGGCAGTGTAATTGACGCCATTCTTGAGGGAAACACAGGAGATTCACAAAAGCCCAGCGTAATCCGTGATAGTATTAGCCGCCAAATTATTCGCTCATAGTAAACATTCTCATGGCTCTAATCCAACTACAAAATATCCAAGTCAGCTTCGGCGGCCCTGCGCTGCTCGATAACCTCAGCATGACCGTTAACCCTAGTGAACGCATCTGTCTTATCGGTCGTAATGGCGCGGGAAAGTCCACCTTAATGAAAGTGCTAAACCGTGAAATTAAAGCGGACTCTGGCGAAATCATTATCGAAAAAGGCGCCGTCGTTGCCCAGCTAGAGCAAGAAGTGCCACGTGATATGTCAGGCAGTGTTTACGAAGTTGTTGCTTCTGGCCTTGCTGAAACAGGTTCATTGCTAAGTGCATTTCATGCAATGAATGAAGAAGATGATATTGGTTCAGAAGATTGGATGAAGCGCTTTGAAAAAATCCAACATGATCTTGAAGCCTGCAATGGCTGGCACTTTCAAAATACTATCGATACGGTAA
>JAMOLY010000261.1 GCA_027068835.1 Thiomicrorhabdus sp.
TTATATTCGATATTACAACAATAAAAGGCTAAGTTCCGTGATTGGATATATTACGCCAGTTCAAAAAAGAAAAGATTTACTTAATGTGGCTTAGAAAGCCTACAGAAATACTTGACCACTACAGACATCAAACAACAACTAAACAGCCAGAGCTAGTAATCCCTCATGAACAAAGCGATTCGCCTTAAAATTTTTGAACGGCTTTCAGATGCCATTCCAAACCCAAAAACCGAACTTAACTACACCACCCCTTTTGAGTTGCTCATTGCGGTGATACTCTCCGCCCAAGCGACGGATAAGGGGGTCAATATCGCCACCAATAAGCTCTTTCCTGTTGCCAACACCCCCAAAGCTATCTACAATTTGGGTGAAGAGAAGCTAAAATCCTACATCAAAACCATTGGGCTGTTTAACACCAAAGCCGCCAACATTATTAAAACCTGCAAAATGTTGGTAGAACTGCACAATTCCGTTGTGCCAAACAACCGAGAAGAGCTCGAAGCCCTGCCAGGCGTAGGTCGAAAAACGGCCAATGTGGTGCTTAACACCGCCTATGGGCAACCGACCATGGCGGTGGACACCCACATATTTAGAGTCTCTAATCGAACCAAATTGGCTCCAGGAAAACATGTACTTGAAGTGGAAAAAAAACTACTGAAAAACATACCCAAACAGTACCTGCTTCCCGCGCATCATCTCTTAATTTTGCACGGACGCTACACCTGCGTGGCACGTAAACCTCGCTGTGGCGCTTGTTGTATCTATGACTTATGCGAATATAAAGATAAAGTAATAGAAGAGTAATGAAGCGTAAACCAAAATAATTCCCCCCCCCTCTTATAATCAATAAACGAAAAAAGCTTATGTTATATACTTCAGAACGAGACAAACTTAGACAATTTTACGTTGATACATGGCAAAAAGCACGCTTTGGTAGTCCAATGGACCCCATGGAAACCATGGTTGCACGGGTGATTGAACAGCATCCCGAATACCACGAAATGCTGGTGAACAGCAAACACCTCGGCAATGAATACAAACCCGAAGACGGTGAAACCAACCCTTTTCTACACATGGGAATGCATCTTGGGCTGCAAGAACAAGTCTCAATGGATCGCCCCGCTGGCATACAACAGGTGTACCAACAATTGGGCGAAAAGCTGGGCGAT
>JAMOLY010000262.1 GCA_027068835.1 Thiomicrorhabdus sp.
ATCATAGGGGGGGGGGATTCCCCCCCCTACTCTTAAAGCCCTTTTTAAGAACGAATTAAGACCTTAAAGATTCGATACGAATGCGCATAATCTCGCCTTCAATATCGTCCAATTTAGTCAGAGAAGCAATCGCAGTATTAAGCAGTGACTCTTTTACGCAGTTGGTAATCATCACCAACGTTGCCGCCCCATCATTTTGTGCGCACGGTTCTTGATGTAAGTGTTCAATACTGATGTTAGAATCTGCCAAAATGGAGGTGATTTTAGCAAGTACCCCCACGTGATCTTGTGCAAAACAACGCAAGTAATAGCTGGTTTCAATCTTATCAATCGACACCACGGGGGCAGATTGTAACTGATCACTGGCAAACCCTAGCGGGGGTACTCTGTCTTCAATAGGTTGGTCTTTCCAACGAATCACATCAATAATATCAGCCACCACAGAACTGGCGGTTGGACCCGCCCCTGCCCCAGGTCCGTAATACATAGTAGGTCCAACGTGATTACCATAGGCCATCACGGCATTCATTACGCCACTAACGTTGGCAATTAAGACAGATTTTGGCACCATGGTTGGGTGCACTCGTAATGAGTAACCATTATCAACACGACTGGCAACCCCTAGGTGCTTAATTTCGTATCCCAACTGCTCGGCAAAACGAATGTCGTCTGCAGTAATTTGGCTAATACCTTCGGTGTACACCTTATTAAACTGCAACTCAATGCCAAACGCGATGGACGCTAAAATAGTCAACTTATGGGCGGCATCAATGCCTTCAACATCAAAAGTAGGATCGGCTTCGGCGTAACCCAGCTCTTGTGCAACCTTTAAAACCGCTGCAAAATCCGCTCCCGGTTTTTTCATCTCCGTTAAAATGTAATTGCCTGTGCCATTAATAATGCCCGCAATCCACTCAATTTTATTGGCCGCTAAGCCTTCTCTAACCGCTTTAATAACGGGAATACCCCCTGCAACGGCGGCTTCGTAATTGACAATAACATTGTTCTCTTTAGCCAGTGCAAACAGTGCATTACCGTGTTCAGCAATCAGGGCTTTATTGGCGGTTACCACATGCTTACCATTTTTAATGGCGGTCTCGAGTAGGGTTTTGGCAAGGGTTGTGCCGCCCATAAGCTCCACCACAATCTCAACGTCTGGGTGGTTGACCACATCCGCAGTATTATCGGTAATTTCAATGCCTTGTGTCTCAACGGTACGCGTACGATTGAGATCACGCACAGCAATGATCGCCACTTCAATGCGCTGGCCCAAACGTCTCTCAATCTCAGGCAGTGTCTTTTGAAGTATATTAAGCGTACCGCCACCGACGGTGCCCAATCCTAATAAACCAATTTTTACTGTTTTCATTTACGCTGTTTTCCTAGTATTTTTTTCTAGTGTTTGTTCTAACTTAAAACCTATAGTAGCGACTCAGGCATTCCCTGAGATAAGCCACTACTGCTTGATTAAACCATCTTTTCGGAACATATCACGAATACCACGAATTGCTTGTCGGGTACGATGTTCGTTTTCAATGAGGCCAAAACGAACATGATCATCTCCGTAGTCACCAAATCCAACGCCCGGTGACACCGCTACTTTGGCATCCACTAATAGTTTTTTAGAAAATTCGATCGACCCCATATCCAAATACTCTTTAGGAATGGGCGCCCACACAAACATGGTCGCTTTAGGGGGGGTAACTTCCCACCCTATGGAATTTAAGCCACTGCACAATACATCTCGGCGCAGTTTATACATATCACAAATTTCTTGGACACACTCTTGCGGCCCTTCTAACGCGGTAATGGCCGCCACTTGAATCGGGGTAAACGTACCGTAATCTAAATACGACTTCATACGCTTTAAGGCATTCACTAACGTGGGATTACCCACCATAAAGCCCACACGCCAGCCGGGCATATTGTAACTTTTAGACAACGTATAAAACTCAACAGCAATATCTTTTGCCCCCTCTACTTCTAATATAGAGGGCGCGCGATAGCCATCAAAGACAATATCGGCATACGCTAAATCGTGAATAACCCAAATGTTATGCTCTTTGGCTACGGCAATGACTTTTTCAAAAAAATCGAGTTCAACGGTTTGTGTAGTTGGGTTACCAGGAAAATTTAACACCAACATTTTAGGCTTTGGCCAAGTCTCTTTAATGGCTTTTTTAAGTTCATCAAAAAAGTCGACATCGGGAGTCATCTTAACGTGACGAATATCGGCACCCGCAATCACAAAGCCATAAGGGTGAATTGGATACGCAGGATTTGGCACTAAAATCGTATCGCCTTTATCAACCGTGGCCATCGCTAAATGCGCCAACCCCTCTTTTGAACCGATGGTGACCACGGCTTCGGTTTCAGGGTCTAAATCCACATCAAACTTGGTTTTATACCAGTTACAAATGGCTTTGCGTAATCGTGGAATACCTTGCGAAACAGAGTAGCGATGCGTACCCTCTCGTTGCACCACCTCAATCAGCTTATCCACGATATGTTTAGGCGTGTCTTGGTCTGGATTCCCCATACCAAAATCAATAATGTCTTCACCACGACGACGTGCGTCTGCTTTTAGCTCGCCAACAATATTAAATACATAGGGAGGTAATCTGTTTATTCTTTGAAAATCGTCTGCCACGGTAGAGTTGCCTTCAATAAAAAAAGAGCCTAAAACGTATTAAATACCCACGTTTTAGCACCCTTTTAACCCCTTGAGAACAAGAGTATTGCCATAAATCCAATAATGATACAGCAGATATTTTTTTCGTCAATTGAAAATCCGCCTTAAATAAGCTTTAATGGCGCACGAAAGGAGTTCTTCAAATACTCCTAAAAGAAGGATAACATTCAGTGAAATTTACAGAACACAGAGACTCAAATGTTTTTGCCGTTAAACATTATGAACCCAATCTGGTGAAAGTGAATCAACTCACCTTTACCAAAAGCTTTTTTATCACTCAATTTAGCACTGAAAGCCATTGGCCATGCGAAAACATTCAACACTTAACGTTAGAGCAAGTCGATCAATTACTCGACAGTAAATCAGAAGTGATTATTTTAGGCACGGGTGAAAAACAAGTCTTTCCTGATCCCAAATTTTTTGCCCACTGCGCCGCCAAAGGCGTTGGCCTAGAAGTCATGGCAAACGACGCCGCCTGCCGAACCTACAACGTACTGACCTCAGAAGACCGAGAAGTGTTATTAGCGTTAATACTGGAACCGAATGCCTAATTTTTCAACTTTAGGGGTGACAACTAGTCTGATACAAGAGGCTAGGTCAAGCTTTTTTCTTGCTGGGCAGTCTCCGTCTGAATCTAGTACTTGTGAGAAAAAGGCCAAAATGTATTCTCTTTACTAAATAACCTACGTCGACTCATTGCACCGCCTTCTACTGAAACTAGGTAGTATTTTGGAATGCATTTAGAGAAACGCTCACCAAGCTGACTGAATGATTTTCGCTTCAATTCAGCCATTTTGGCTGCTACATTGGAGAAGGGATTTCTGTACTAAAGAGGCTTAACTTAATACCATTCGAGCCTGCCCCCATTGCTACAGGTTTGACCCTTCTTGCTCTGCTGTTAGATTCTAAGGCTTTTTAGCAAGAAAAATAATATGCCGACTCCCTTTACCAGGCCTCGCTCTTACCATTTTATAGGTCACTTTGAACCCAGCTTTTTTTAGTTGAATAATGAACATCGAATCGGGCCCCGCAGACCACACTGCAAGCACCCCTTTAGAGCGTAGACTGTTATATAAGGCACTTAAGCCAGCGGAAGAATAAAGCCAATTGTTATCGTTATTCGTAATGCCTTCAGGACCATTATCAACATCGAGTAAAATGGCGTCAAAATCTGGCTTCTGTTGTTTGATTAATTCGGCAATATCGCCTAATCGTACATGGCTGCGTTCATCTTCTAACGGTTTGCCTGCACAGTCACCTAGCGGGCCACGGTTCCATTCAACCACTTCTGGAATAAGTTCTGCCACAGTAACTCTTGAACTAGCAGTCACGCACTCCAACGCAGTCGCCAAGGTATAGCCCATACCCAAACCGCCCACTAAAACCTCTGTACTCTCTTTGTTTTTAATATGTACACAGCCAAGCTTAGCCAACTCCTGCTCGGAGTTATAAACCCGGCTATTCATCAATACTCCGCGTGAACCAGAAAGCTTTATAGTAAATTCATCTTCACGCTGTAATAAAACCAACTCACCGCCGTTATTGGGAATAATCGCTGTCGCGAGTTTATTTAATTGCTTCATATTATCTCTTAGTGGTGGAGTGTGTTTTTACAAAAAATATTAGAACAGAAAACAGCTAGAAAGTATTTACCCTACTTCTAATCAATGATGATAACGACAGGAAATAATAATCATTTAAAGAGCTCAGAGTAAACTTATTTCTAATTTACTATATTCAATAGCTTGTAAATTTAACTTTACTCTGACCCCAGTTATTCTGCGTGCCGAACTTATAATGTTCTCACCTCCGAAGATCGTGAAGTGCTGTTGGCGTTAATATTGGAACCCAGTAACGAGTAATGTCTACATGCGCCTTATTCTTAACGTTTAGGAGCGTCTAACACTTTCTTAATATCCACTTTTCGACCTTGAAAACGCGCTTCTAAATAAAGCGTTGGTTTTTGAGCGTTGCCCGTTGCGCCTAAATCGGCAATGTACTGTCCAACCTCAACACGATCTCCCTCTTTCACCAACAAGGCACTGTTGTGTGCGTACACCGACATGTAATTGTCATCATGCTTTATCACCAACATATGTCCAAAATTGACCAATCCATTCCCAGAGTAAACCACTTTTCCTGAGGCAACAGCATAAATTTCTTGCCCTGCAACGCCATAAATCTCAATGATTGCCAACCCTGCTTCGTCTCGAATAAAACGATACGGCAAACTTTTATGAACTGGCCATGCCCAAGCCTGATGTGCTCCCTCTTTTTTAGACGGCTTAACCACAGTATGGCTAACAATTTTTTGCTCTGCCTTCACATCAGGTTCCGTAGAAATCTGGGAAGAAACAGGCTTTGCCGTACGATCCGACAATGCCTCACCTTGAGGAAGGTTTAACCGTTGACCTTGATAAATCGTATAGGGGGGGGGGATTTTATTACGTTTAGCCAATTGTTTCATTGGCACCTGACATTTAAAGGCGATAACACTTAATGAATCGCCACGTTTAACTCGATAAACATCGCCACAAACCCCCACTGGAGAGTGAATTCTGAGTGGTTTTACAGCATAAGTGACAGGCTGTTCACTGACAGAAGAATTCGTGCTTACACTGTCTTTTAACGGAGTACGTAACGGGTATTTAGTGGGTGAACTGCACGCCACTAATAACATAACGGAAAGTACGCCTGCCGTCCCTTTTAAAACAGGTAACGTAATAAAGGGGGGGGGATTTTTTTTCATGTTTTAAATAGAACCTTTAAGAGTAGACTTTATAAGCGATGTAACCCGCAACCAATAGAACAAACGCCCAACCAAGCCAATCGACCCACTTTCGAATGCCCTCTTCCATTTTAGCCCCCCCCCATTTCATAATGCCAGCCACTAAGAAGAAACGAGCACCACGCCCAATAATTGAAGCGATGATAAAGGGCAATAACGCCATGCTACTCGCCCCAGCTGTAATGGTAAAGAGCTTATAAGGAACGGGGCTAAATCCAGCCATTAAAATAATCCAAACACCGTACTCTGCAAAAAACGCCTCTCCCCGCTGAATTTTTTCAGCATAACCCATGCTTTCAATCATGGGCATTAACACGTCCATTGCCCAATAACCAATGGCGTAGCCTAAAATACCGCCTAACACCGAAAATAGAGTGGTTAACCACGCAAAATAAAACGCTTTTTGCGGTGTTGCCAAGCTCATGGGCATTAACATCACATCGGGCGGAATTGGAAAAAAGGAGGATTCTGCAAAACTCATGGCACTGAGGTACTTTGGAGCATGTCGGTGCTTTGACCACACCAAGGTTTTTTCATAAAGCGTACTAAATAATTTCAATTTTCAATTCCTTGTTTCATCGGGACAAACAAAGCGTCACCTAAACGCTCTTTTACAATGCCAGACTC
>JAMOLY010000263.1 GCA_027068835.1 Thiomicrorhabdus sp.
GCATCAATCCTTACGCAAATACCAAAGAAGACGCATCTCTAAAGTCAAAGAAACCTCTGAAATGATGTCTATTCTTCACCACCTCTTTAAAGATGACGAGCACGTCAAAAAACCCTTACGAAACATCGGTTTAAAAGTGATCAACAAACTGCCTTTTAAAAAGTGGTTAGCAGGCCAAGCGGGGAGTTGAGGTGTTAGGTCTGAGGTATCAGGTGCTAGGTCTCAGGTTATAGAAAGGGCAAGCTTGGTTTTAACAAACAAGTATTGCTTTAGATGTTTTGATAATTAATCAGTCTGTAAAGCCAACTACCCGTTATGAATTTAAAAAAAACTAGCTTAGGGTAGTTAACACAATACTAATTCAAGCAGAGCATAATCAACCTAAAAAAGGATAGCGGTAGTCTGTGGGTGGTACAAACGTCTCTTTTACTGTTCTTGGTGACATCCAGCGGTATAAATTCAATGCTGAACCCGCTTTATCATTAGTTCCAGATGCTCGTCCACCACCAAAAGGTTGTTGTCCGACCACAGCACCTGTTGGTTTATCGTTGATGTAGAAATTACCAGCGGCAAATCTCAACTTATCGGCCATGTGATTAATCACGTAGCGGTCTTGGGCAAGTATTGCACCTGTTAGTGCATATGGAGAACCTTCATCACAAATTTTCAGGGTTTCATCTAGCTTGTTATCGTCGTAAACAAATATGGTTAGTACTGGACCGAAGATTTCTTCAACCATAGTTTTGAATGTTGGATTAGTGGTTAAGATAACGGTTGGTTCGATAAAATAACCAACTGATTTATCACAGCCACCACCCATAATCACTTGTGCATCATCGGCATCTTTGGCATATTGAATAAAGCCTTCAATCTTATCGAATGAACGCTCGTCAATCACGGCATTAATAAAATTACTAAAATCATGGGTTGTGCCCATTTTGAAATCGGCTAAATCAGCGGCTAAATAATCCTTTACTTGTTGCCATTGCGATGCAGGAATATAAGCACGAGAGGCTGCCGAACATTTTTGTCCTTGGTATTCAAATGCACCACGAGAAAGCGCTGTTGCCACTGCTTTTGGATCGGCAGAATTATGCGCAAAGACAAAATCCTTACCACCTGTCTCTCCCACCATGCGTGGATAGGTGCGGTAACGGT
>JAMOLY010000264.1 GCA_027068835.1 Thiomicrorhabdus sp.
TGGTCGATTACCACCAAGCTGATACCGCTGAACTGCCAAAACAATACTTTGTTTAACGGAGACGGCAGGCAACTGCCACTCAACCTGCAAACCGCTTTTTCTGTTTAACGGAGGGTGCACTCAAAATAAAACCTGCTTTTGATTTTTGGCACTCGATCAGCCAAACAGCCGTAATTTTTTTTGCGCTTAACGTCAGCAATAACTCCATATTGTAAGCCGCCGGCTTTGCCGGTGAGATGTTAAAAGGCTCTGCCGTTCCGGGGTTAAGGAAATAAGGTAGATTCTCCTCCGAACCCGCCAAGGTAAAGAGGAGAATCGAGATGAGAGAATGGCAAAGCCAAGCTCACGTAAGGTGGTATTGCAGATACCACATAGTGATCGTACCGAAGTACCGTAAAAAAGCAATCTATGGGGTATTGCGAAAAGACATCGGAGGAATATTGAGGGATCTATGCCAACAGTTCGGAGTGGAGCTGGTAGAGGGGCATGCGATGTCGGATCATGTCCATATGTGTTTGAGCATACCGCCAAAGCTAAGCGTAGCTTATACGATAGGTAGGCTGAAAGGGAAATCTGCGGTTAGAATTCACCGGGATTATGTGAAAAGCAGAGGGAATGCAAAGGGAGCAAATTTTTGGTCTACCGGGTACTGTGTAAGTACGGTAGGCCTAGATGAGGGTCGAGTAAGGCAATATATTCGGCAGCAGGAAGAAAGTGACAAGCGGCAAGATGACTTGCCGTTAGACGACTAACTGTAACTTATGGCGGGTTCAATCGGCCCCTATGGGGCCTTCACCGCTCACCGCCCCCCCTTGGGGGGCTACCTCAAACCCCCCGCTATGCGGGTGGTCGCTGATTATATCTACCACTAATGAAGAAACTAGATTTAAGCTTAAGTTTTTTGAGAATAATACAATTAAATATTTGCTTGAACAGGAAAAAATAGTAACGACAATATGGGGGGTGTGTAGAGATGCTACGGATCACTTGGAAGCTTCAGCACGATATAAAAAAGAAATAAAAGCCTCAATAATTGAGAGTACGCAGTTATCAAACAAAATTAAAAATATTGGCATCTTCAAAAGAAATCAAAAAGGACAATCTAGTAGTGCATTAGAACAAGCAAAACGCAATGGTTGGAGATACAGAAACTCCA
>JAMOLY010000265.1 GCA_027068835.1 Thiomicrorhabdus sp.
ACCACAGCCGTCATGCCGAAACAGCAAAGACTGAGCGTGAAGCTTATGCAAAAAATAGGGAACGAAGAGACTACGCCGTTGTCTACCATATACAGCGAACACGTTACTTTGCATCAAAATAAGTTGAACTAAAACGCCAAGTGCAACACCAAATCTAACAAGAAAAATAACGAGACTTGATTAAAATAGAGAATCACATCGAAGGATCGCTATTTAAATCAAATTGTAGCCCCATTTTTTGGGGCTTCTTTGTTTCTTAATTAAAAAAATATCCTTATTTTCTTTTTGGTCTAACCATATTCTCAGGTGTCATTAGTTCAACAAGTGTTGCCTCATCTAACAGATTTTCTTCACGTACAAGATCCAACACACTGCGGCCTGTATCTAAAGCAAGCCCTGCGATACGCGTGGCATTTTCATAACCAATCGTTGGGGTGATCGCTGTTATGATCCCGATACTATTGCCCACTAACTCTCGACACCTGTCTTCATTTGCTGTTATTCCTTTAATACAACGCTCACTGAGCATCCTCATCGCATGTGTAAGCTGACGAATCGAAGAAAGTATATTGTAGATAATCAAAGGCTCCATCGCATTAAGTTGCAACTGCCCTGCTTCTGCTGCCATGGTTACGGTTAAGTCATTACCAATAACTTGGTAAGCAACTTGGTTCATCGCTTCAGGGATAACTGGATTAATTTTTCCTGGCATAATTGAGCTGCCTGGCTGTTGTGGTGGTAAGTTAATTTCATTTAAACCACAACGAGGCCCCATACTAAGCAAGCGTAAATCATTAGATATTTTTGATAACTTAATCGCTAGGCGTTTTAACATGCTAGAAAACAACACAAACGCGCCCATATCAGAACTTGCTTCTACCAAATCACTAGCTTGCTTAAAATTAAAACCACTCAATACCGATAAATTATTCACTGCAAATCTCGCGTAATCAGGGTCAGCGTTAATCCCCGTTCCAATTGCAGTACCTCCTAAATTTATTTCTTTTAATAAATCACTAAGCCCCGTTACACGCTCAACATCCTCCCCTAAAGTCGTTGCATAGGCTTGAAACTCTTGCCCCAAAGTCATTGGCACTGCATCTTGTAGCTGAGTGCGCCCAATTTTTAGAATATTTGAAAACTCTTTTGC
>JAMOLY010000266.1 GCA_027068835.1 Thiomicrorhabdus sp.
GTATAAAGATGAGAAGGCATTTTATGATGCGATTGACTCTATTATAGCGCGTCGGCACCACAATGAAAACCTTCTGGATATGCAAGCATTCAAACAACTACAACAAAACGGTGCTACAGGTGACCTTATCACTAAAATTCGACATAACCTGATGGAGTACGAAGCGGTACTTAATGTAAACAATACGCTGAGTTCGGAGTTGGTACGCTACAAAAAAACGATGTATGATGCGGTGAAACTCTCCTCCTTCGGTCTTATCTCATTGGGCTATCAAATAAACAGCAGTGTACCCGGAGAACTGGTGAACAGCTATATTGCATGGAGCGGGCTCAACAGTGCGAAGCTACTCTTTATTCTCGTCATCTTATTGGTCGCGTATGTGCTGCGAAAAATGATTGTTGCACTTACCGGAATGGTGTTGAGACGATTTTTTAACCGCTCTAGTGATATTGCCTATATTGTTCAAAGTGTCTCAGGTATATTAAGTCTGTTAATGCTCATTATTACGCTTGATATTATTGTTGAGATCTACGCCGGATTTTCTGAAGTTCTCTGGTTGGAGAGAGCCTTTAGTGTTATTTATACCGTACTTATCACCTATCTGGTCTATCGCTTGCTCAATGCTGTGGCCATTGTTAAAATGGAGCACTTTAGACGCTCACAATACCTGCGTCATGAGGTGATCAACTTAGCCCTTCGTGTTATTAATGTCATTATCTATTTTGTCGGCTTTATTGTCATCTTAAAACTTTTTGATGTCGATTTGAGTGCGATTCTCTCGGGTCTGGGTATCGGGGGATTTGCCGTTGCGTTTGCCGCAAAAGATACCATTGCCAACTTTTTTGGATCGGTCTCTATTTTAATGGGCGATCTGTTTGAGCAGGGTGATTGGATTGAGGTGGACGGCTATGAGGGTACCGTTATTGAAATTGGGCTGCGTGCGACGACCATTCGTACTTTTGATAACGCTATGATTGCCATTCCTAACTTTAAACTTGCAGATAACGGACTGAAAAACTGGAGCAAACGGCAGTTGGGACGGCGTATTAAGATGCATATCGGTGTGACGTATGAGTCCGATTTTGACGATATCAAAAAAGCGGTGCATGAGATTCGACAGATGCTGA
>JAMOLY010000267.1 GCA_027068835.1 Thiomicrorhabdus sp.
TCATGAAACGATTTCCTCTTATACGCAAAAGACGTTTACGTTATACTCAATCGGTTCGATCTTTGGTTTCAGAAAATGTTTTAACGGCAAATGATTTGATTTGGCCTGTTTTTGTCTTAGAAGGTGAAAATCGCAGTGAAGAAATCCCTTCTATGCCTGGCGTTTTTAGAATGTCGCAAGATGTTTTGTTGATTAAGTTGACGCAATTGCTTGAATTGGGTTTGAAAGCGGTCACTTTGTTTCCTGTGGTTACGGATAATAAGACTGAATTTGCAGAAGAATCCTACAATCCTGATGGCTTGGTGCAATGTACTATCCGTGCGATTAAAACCGAACTTCCTGAGTTGTTGGTTATCTCGGATGTGGCTCTTGATCCTTATACCATTCATGGGCAAGATGGCTTGATTGATGATGAAGGCTATGTGTTAAATGACGAAACCATAGAAGTGTTGTGCAAACAAGCGATTTCTCATGCTGAAGCAGGTGTGGATATTGTTGCACCTTCGGATATGATGGATGGGCGTATTATTCAGATTCGGATGGCTTTGGAGGAGTATGATTTTCCTTTGGTTAGCATCTTGGCTTATTCGGCAAAATACGCCAGTTGTTTTTATGGGCCTTTTCGCGATGCGGTTGGTTCTAGTGGTAATTTAGGTAAAAGCACAAAAGAGTCTTACCAAATGGACCCAGCCAATGGCAAAGAAGCCATGGATGAGATTGCTCTAGATATAGATGAAGGAGCTGATATGGTCATGGTTAAGCCTGGAATGCCTTATTTGGATATTATTAGCCAAGCTTCTAAGCAATTTAATACACCAATTTTTGCCTACCAAGTCAGTGGTGAATATGCGATGTTACAATCAGCCATTGATAATGGATTTTTAGATAAAAAGAAAGCCATATTAGAATCACTGCTTTGTTTTAAAAGAGCAGGGTGTGATGCTATCTTGACTTATTATGCTGATAGGGTTTTAAATTATTTGAATGAAAAATAAACAGTACAAACTGGCATTATTTGGACACCCAGTTCACCACAGTTTGTCGCCCCAAATTCACCAGCAATTTGCCAAACAGTTTGATTTGTCAATTCGATATAATTTGATTGATGTGAGTGCTGATAAGTTAG
>JAMOLY010000268.1 GCA_027068835.1 Thiomicrorhabdus sp.
ACCGCAGCGCAAACAAAGCCAATAGACGAGCTCGCTATATGAGGGCATCTCGCCTATTGGCTTTGCCCCTCAACGGTGGGTCACTTTTAAATGCCAAAACAGGGTCAGTTTTAAACGCTCATTGACATCGCTCTTTCGTAATCCCTTAATTTCCGTCCATTTTCATGTGTGCTTGCGATTAAATTTGGAGCGTCTCCACTTTTGACTCTCTCTATAAAACTTCGATGGTCTATGCGTCTGTTGCTTCCCGCTTTTTTTAGTTCGCTATTAACTCGTTTAGCCCATTCTTCTCGTCTATCTTTAAGCCTGCATTTTCTATTTCCATTTTGTAATTCTCGTATTTTTTTACCAAAAATTGGTTCACCAGCCCGCCCGCTTTTGACTGTGTTGCTTGTTTCCATAATGTGTATATGTATATTTTTTTGAGACTCATTTAGAGCCTTTGAATCTGGCTCGTGAATAGCAAACTCACAGGCTCCGCCGTATGTGTCTCGAATGTATAAACACATCCCGACGGCCAATGCTTTCTGCCGTTCAAGCGACAATTCTGCGGGCAGAGAATATACAGATTCAAAAGCGACTACGCTGTTTTTTCGCGTGTTCGCTTTCTCTGCTTCACTCCACAATTCTTTTGTATTCGTATTAAGGTTTTTTGGTCCAACAATTCCAGTCTCGATGACTTTGCCTTTATCTTTTTTGCGTCCGTAAGTCTTTCCAAGAATTTCGTCTTTTATCGTTTTCCCAGTTATATAACTAGCAAATTGCAGAGCGTTTCTTCCTTTACTTCTTTGAAGTGGATTAAAAGAATGATGTCCAATTCTATCATCAATCACGGTTAAACCATCTTTGCTATTATACACTGCCATTTCCGATTTCCTTTTTCTTAACTATTTTTTCAAATAGGGAAATGCGGTAGCAGTTCAAAAAACCGAAATAAGAAAATGTGTAGCATTCAAGCGTCGCAGACCACAGCAAACTGCAAGTTTGCCTAATTGTGTGTCAATGAGCGTTTAAAACTGACCCTGTTTTGGCATTTAAAAGTGACCCACCGTTGAGGGGCAAAGCCAATAGGCGAGATGCCCTCATATAGCGAGCTCGTCTATTGGCTTTGTTTGCGCTGCG
>JAMOLY010000269.1 GCA_027068835.1 Thiomicrorhabdus sp.
TGTTGGGTAAGCTGCGTGTAGGTGCTCATCATTGCCTCTCATTCTTGCAGGAACGAAAGACACAGATGCTACCGCAGCTTGCCCTCTATTCCGATAAGTTGAGTTGCACTTACGAGTTGAATCCGCCAACAGAAACACTGCCACAAAGTGTTGAAATATTTTACACCATTCCGAGTCCAAGCTTAAAGTTATAAGCCCATGATTTTATTGAGTTAAATCGTTGACTGCAAGCAGAGAAGTGGATCGAATAGCTGTCCATTGTGTGTCAGGTATTTTTACACTATGAACGCCGCAGTGAAGAAAGAGAAAATAAACACTATAAAAATCATGGAGATAGTTGTTTGGCATATATTGTGCCAGATATAACTTACTTTGAATTAACCTTATGGAAAAAAAATGAAAAGAATTATTTGTTTATCGTTTGCTTGTTGTTTGTTTACTGGAGCAGCAAATGCAACATTGATTTCAAGTGATACTACAACCATTACTACAACCGGACAGTCTTACTCCCAATCATTTGCAGTAGCACCATCGTTGTTTTCTGATGTAGTGCTTTCATTAGATGTATTTGGGGATTACGGTCAGACCCAAGCCAATGAACATTTTAATCTTTTTATAGATGGCATTATATTAGCTGACTTACATGCTAATTCTCATGCTGGGTTTACAGCGGTTACAGATAATCCTTGCTGCAGTTGGCATTTTACAGGCGATGTAAGTATCTCCAATGCTCTCTGGAGTACGTTTGATAATGATGGAATGTTGGACGTTAGTTGGACTAATGGTTCTGGTGTAAATGCAATTGCTTCATCAAATTATGTAACTTGGTCACTAAATGGTGTTGAAGCCAGCAGTGTGCCTGAACCGGCCACGCTTGCATTGGTTGGATTAGGTTTAGCAGGAATTGGTTTTTCTCGCAAAAGAAAATCACTTATATAAACTAGCGAATGCATTATAAAAAGCCTCGATGTTTATCGGGGCTTTTTTGTGCCTAACGAATAAGGTTAGATTGTGTGAGGCACGAACCACAATCTGAACCGTTTGTTGGACAAGCCCGGCAATCTCGCGCCGAGCTACATTCACTATGAAAATATCTTTTTGGGATTTATTGGCTCACGT
>JAMOLY010000270.1 GCA_027068835.1 Thiomicrorhabdus sp.
GGCTTGCTTGAGTATTTTCATTATTTGGCTGTCTGTAAATCGTGATGTTTTCATAAAATTTCCTGCCCGTTTAGGGTAATTGAAATTCTACTTTTAAATTCGTTTATTTTTCGGGGGGATTACACACTTGTTAAATAAATAACGCGTTAAAAGTTTCTGGTGTTGGTTGCAGCCAATACCAGAAAAAACGGCTTTTTAACAATCATGTTAAGAAGCTTTTATCGAAAGACAGCGTAATTATACGCTATTAATGAGGTGACTCAAAATGAAAGAACTAAAGTTAAATGATATGAGAGAATTGAATTTTAATGAGATTGAGGAAGTTAGTGAGGGAAATTGGTTCTTTAGACTTTTTTTTCGCAGCTCAGAAGCAGGAAGAGGCAGTGATATTACGCCTTCAATCAATCGTGATTGGATAAATTCACCGCTAAATTATAACTCTTACAATAATCGTAACTTTGTTTAAAATTAAAAACTCAGGTTTTAAAATAATTGGAAAAAATAAAACCTAACCTTTGATACTGAAAAAATAAGCATGTAAAAATCACTCATTATTTTTACATGCTTTCAATAAAACAATGGCGCTTCAACATGGGATTTCTTTTAAAAAATAACAAAAGTTCTAGAATAATATTTTGGACTGGACTTCCAACCTATCTTGGTATTCTAATAATAGGTACGTTATTATTTCCTAAGATTTTTGGGGTTCATTGGATTTGGTTTTTTATCCTATGGATTGTATCGGATATTGCCTATGATGTCGTATACCAACACACATATAAGATTATGCATCAAAAGGAAATGTTAAAAAAAGGGTCTGTAACTAAATGGTTTCACTATAAAGCAATCATTATTCAAATAATTATTATGACAGGAATATTTATTATTGCCTCCCCTTACTATTAGAGAAGCAAGGGCAGTACTATTGCATAACAACACCTACAGCTTCCTGATACTATTTTTATGCCACACCTAACTAGATTTGAATATGAAAAAAGGCTAAGAAAGTCACATCTTGGTTTAATATATTTAACTCTTAAATACCCCCTCTATAATAAAAAAACACGACAAAATCAACCCGTTGTCTTAAAAATAGTTCTTTTGGCCTATAGCCATTCTATTTCAGTATGTTTAAATGGCTACTTAACATTAAAAATACGTTCTTTAAAATAAGGGATCAATGCTATTGCATAACACTTACATGCTTAGTCCCGAAGTCTTATGGATCTATCTAAAAATAAATGAAAAAAATATTGCTCCTATTATCAATACTATTATTGCCCGCTCTATTGCTCAGTTGCTCAGTTGCAGTGAAATTAGTGTCACAAATCCAAAATGGACATGTAAAGACTCTAAAAATGAACAAATATGCAATGTTGTTTTTGCTGTCACCAATAAAAGTGATGAATCTGTAAGCACAGCAATTCTTATTCGAGCCTATCACCGAGTCAGCAAAGGTAAAGGGGCAATATCCAATGTGCTTATGGGTGAAAAAACGATTAAAATGATTCTGCCTCCTAATGAACAATTTTTTTTAAATGAAACACTCGTCGTTAATGGAGCAGTATCAATGATTATTGCAACCAGTATTAATGATAAAAAGTAACTACTCAGCTAACGGATAAGGTTATAGGATCTAGTTCACGCTTGCCTTTCCCTATCATGCAAAACATCAATTTATTTACCCTAAAAATAGTCCTTTTGGACTATAGCTATTTATTTTAAGTATGTTTAAATAGACACAATAAATTAAGAATAAATTGAAAAAAAATAGCACACTCCTGCCCTTTTCAATTACCGACTCGGATAATTCCCGCGAGCAATCAACCCGCCATCCAGCGTTAACACACTGCCCGTCATCCATGCGGTGGCATCGGACAGTAAATACGCGGTGGCCTCACCCATCTCTTCGGTGGTTCCGTAACGGCCTGCGGGGATTTTTTCGTGCCATTTTTTGGCCATATTGGGTTCGGATAAAATAGTATGAGTTCGCTCTACGGGTACGACTCCAGGAGCCAAAACATTGACTCGAATGCCGTGTTGCCCCCACTCGACCGCTTGCACTTTGCTCATTGCATCTAACCCTGCTTTCGAGGCGGCATAGGCGGAAAACCACTCACAGGTGGCTTGTGCGTGAATACTGCTATTATTGACAATCGCGCCTCCCTGCTTGGCGGCAATGCAGGCTTTGGCAAAGGCGGTGCTTAATAGATAAGGCGCTTGTAAGTTAACCGCCAAGGTGTTCATAAATTGTGTGCCGTCTGCATCTTTTAATGCGGTAGTTTTGGACACCACCCCTGCATTATTAACTAGGCCATCCAAGCCATCAAACACCGACCACGCTTGTTGAAAAAAAGCGTTCAACGTCTCGGGTTGTCTAAAATCACACTGTAATATGGATGCCTCTACGCCAAATTCTGTCACGGTTTTTAATGTCTTTTCAATGCCCGCTTCATTTCGGTTAAAGTGCAACACTAACTTACAGCCTTCTCGCGCCAAGACCTTTGCCATGCCCGCACCAATCCCACTGGATGCTCCAGTAATTAAAACGCGCTTTCCTGTTAATCCTTTCATGTGTTCTCCTGTTTTAATATTCGACTGATCGCCCATAGCAGACCAGCACAGTATACAAAGGCGAGTACTAAGAGCAGTGCTGCGATGGCGGCAAAAATATCGGGGGCTTTCATCAGGGTGGTCATTAGCGACTCTTGATAATAGAAAAACCACTGATGTTCGGCTGGAAACATCAGCGTGTGCAACGCATAAAAAATTGCTTGTGCATCCCATGCTATCACCAACGCACTGAGTATTCCTAACCCCGCCAGTGTCCAACCCAGTGTTTTCGCCAAATGATTTAATGGACGTTTTTTCAACTTAAACATAATCACCAGCGCACACAATATTCCCATTGCCCAGTAAGTGACTTGGGTTAACACCTCTAATAAATTAGCCACATCTTGCAGATGAATCACTTCGGCTCGGTGCAAAAACGTATCCATCACTCGCCCTTGCGAGTCGTAATATACCATCTCAGCTAACCCTTGACCGCCACGATTAATGGCAGACACTATCTCACCAAACAGCACAATATGTTGCGCACGGTCGGTCTGCTCAAAGCCTGATTTATGGATGTTAAGCGGGGCGTAGTGTTGAATGACCGAGCCAAAATCCAACGTATCGTACAAGAAAGGGTAAAAGAAATTTATCGAGCTTAAGGTATGCCACGCAAAAAACAGCGCCACAAAAAAAGACAGCACCACCACAAACACTTGTGCTGTGAACAACAACGGTTTAGAACACAAGAGGGGCATACAGTCTCCAAACTAGAACACCGTGAAAGTGCTTTATACCAACGTAATTTTTTCAGATGATAAAGTGATTTTTTTCGCTTTATACAGTCGTCCCAATGTTTTTTTATAGTTGGCTTTACTGGTTCGATATTCGTTAAAAATGGCATCGGGTGAACTTTTATCGGTTAAGTCGGATACGCCATTATTTTCGGCTAAAAATGCCAAAATACGTTCGCCGAGTTCATCACGAGCGGCCGCACCGTGTCGCTGTATTCTTAGGTTAATTTTATGGTCTGGACGAATGCCTTTAATGTACCCTTTGAGTTTTTGTCCCATTCGCAATGGTTGTAAAATATCCGAATTATGGATTAAGCCCAAATGTGTTCCGTTAATCACTGCGGTATAGCCTAGATCACTACGGCTCACCACTTGCAATTTCACCTCTTGACCACTTTTAAAGTCACCATTTTTTTCATGCAGATAAAAACTTAATTTACTCGATGCTGCAACGCGCCCTGTATTGTCCACATAAAGGTAAACGCAATAGGAGCGATTTTCTTCCATGGGTACGCGCTGTTCTGCAAATGGAACCATCAAGTCTTTTGGCATACCCCAATCTAAAAAAGCCCCCGTTCGATTCACTTGGTTTACTCTCAAATAAACGACTTCACCAACCGAGGCCAATGGTTTATCTGTGGTTGCCACCAAGCGGTCTTGTGAATCCAAGTAAATAAAAAGATCCAGCACTTGGCCTACTTCTGTGTTTTCAGGGACATAACGCGCAGGCAACAGGATTTCACCCAAATTACCTCCGTCCACATACACGCCAAATTCAACCAATTTAACCACTTTTAAAGGATTTATCTGCCCTATGTTTGCCATGCTGTATGTAACCCTTTATCAAAATAATACCTATTATAACGATAGAAAACACCCCCACGTAATATTCACCGATTGCATTCATTGAAAATCATCTTTGTAAAAACTGAATCCACCTTTCCCCCTGCTGTTTTATCATCAGCTTTGCCTCGTTTGTTCTTGGGTAATGTTGCATCACTAATGCCCAAAAGTTTTGGGAGTGATTGGGGTGAATTCGGTGGCATAGCTCATGCACAATCACATAATCAATCACCCAATCAGGGGCTTGCCATAAACGCCAATTAAACTGCAATCGACTGTCTGAACAACAGCTGCCCCAGCGTGATTTATAGCCTTTAACGCTCACGCTCTGATAGGTCACACCGATGCGTTGAGCATAATTCTCTAATTTAGAGGGTAAATAGGTTTGTGCGGTTTGAATCATAAATTTTTCAATGGAAGCGCACACGTGTTGTTTAGATTGAGCGTTGCCAATAACGAAGCAATTTTCACCTTCAATGTGAACGTTATTGTGTGCCTGTGGCATAAAACCATTTTTATCCCCCCCCTCATTAGAATCATTTGCTTGCAATAAAACCTTTACACTGCGACCAAAAAAATAAAAGGATTCGCCGTGCTTTCCATTAAATACTTGCGCTTTTGGCTGAATTTTTAATTTATGTTCTAGCTTAGATAGGGTGTGCATTAACCAAGATTGATGGCTCAACAATACCGTTTGCAAACGCTTATTTGAGTAGTGCTTAGGCACCAACACCACCACTTTATTGGCTTTAATTTTGAGTGCAATGGAACTTTTACGAGCCGTGCGTACAAGCTCAAGCGTTTGATTACCCACAGGGTGATGTGTAAGAGGCGAATTAAGTGATTTAAACATGGCTTAAAAACATTTCACTTTAAAAATTAAGAGGGATTGTAAAGGAAAGCGATAAACTGATTTATACTAATGCCTCTTATTTGCAAAATTTTTGATGCCACATGCCGCTACCTGACAAACAACATTTTACCATTTCTATTTCCGTTTCTGGCCTGTCTGCGCTTGAGCATTTACATCTATTTTTGCAATCGCAAAGCGGCCTAACCATAAGTAAACAGACGCTCAAAAATTACGCTCAAAAAGGGGCGATTTGGCTCAGCCGATACTCAAATACAGCTAAGCCTGAGCGCTTAAGACGGCTCAAAAAAATACTCTCCCCCAATGACCAGCTTGAATTTTATCATGCGCCAGAGCTATTGAATTCCGAGCCAATTCCCCCCACTTTAATTGCCGACTTTGAACAGTACTCCGTTTGGATCAAACCCCGTGGCATGTTATCACAAGGCTCCAAATGGGCGGATCATACGGCGTTGTATCGCTGGGTTGAAATGAACTATCAACCTAACCATCAATCTCGCCAATGCTGGATTGTACACCGTTTGGATCGTGCCACCTGTGGTTTAATGTTGCTGGCACACAATAAAAAAATGGCGACTAAATTAAGTCAATTGTTTGAACAAAAACAGGTTCATAAACGTTATCAAGCCAATGTATGGGGAGACTTTCCTAACACGCCACAAATATTCAACAGCCCTGTACAAGGTAAACCTGCGATAAGCCACGTGCAGTTATTAAAAAAATTCCCCTCCCCCTCTTTCAGTGCTACCTTACCCAATTTATCGAGTGTTCAAATTACCATTGAAACAGGGCGAAAACATCAAATACGCACCCACCTGTCACA
>JAMOLY010000271.1 GCA_027068835.1 Thiomicrorhabdus sp.
CAAGTTGAACCAGCTCAACGCCATCGCCGTTTAAGTCTAAAATTAAAGGATCGACTCTCCCCCATGCGCCGATTCTTCGTAAGGTTAAAATAGGATCGGGCGTGGTGGCGGCATCGTTATACCAGTCCGCTAAAGCGTCCAACCAAGCTGGTGTTAGAGAATTTAACTCTGGGTTTGAGTTCCATGTGTCGGATAGCTCGCCAAGTTCACGTAAGGCTTGTTTTACTCCGTCACTGGCTCCTCCGTAAGTATAAACACCACCCGCAACAATGCCAGCACCAGTCAGAGCAATTGGTGCTGTAACCCCCGCAACTACCAAGGCACCAGTTCCTAGTAATGATACACCGAGCGCAATAGCAGCATCGGCTGTATTCACAGTTCCATCTTGAATTCCAATATTAATAACGTTCAACACGCCCGCTTTGTAAGCATTCATGTTCGCCAATGTAGTCGTATCAACACCAGGTAAAGACATCACGGCTTGCTGTACAGATGCAAAATAAGCTGCTAATGCATTATTAACATCTGCCATGTTAATTCCACTTGTTTCATTACTGGCTGTGCCATTCGTTTCAGACATTGTGTCATCCTTTTTTTAGGTAAATTTATTTTGAATAATTTTATAAAAAGACATATTGAACCCTATTCAATATGTCTTTCGTGCAAAAGTTATAAGTTTTTTGTTCATGCTTTTTTACAAAACCACATAGCCGCAGGCAGCCTCACTGCGAATAATAAAAATAACAACGAAAACAAGCTTAAAGATTTAGCAAATAAAAACCCTATGATAGTATTCCATCTTGAATTGTCTCTAAACATCCATTGTCGATTTGAATTATCAAGCTCATAAGGCATCAGAAAAACATCAGACCCTTTAACAAATCCGCCTGAAAAACCAAAGAAAAAAAGAAGTAAGCACAAGCATACCCCCATCAACCCTACTCCAACATTACCGCATAACTTTGCTTTTGTAGGAACATACTCAGAAGTGAATTTTTTAACATTAGTAACAATTTGATAAATAATCAATGTAAATATAAGCCAATAAAAAAACGTATAAATAACATAAAGTAAAATCATTTTTTCTCTATGGTCGGTTGAGATATTGACCCAATATTGTGCTTTTGGAAACCACTGTAACAACAGTGTGTTGTACTGTCCTAAATTAAATATCCAATTATCCATCGGTGTGCTAATAAAGTACCAACTGAGAAAGAGATAAATCAATATTGGAAAATAAACCGCTTTCCAGCAAATCGAATTAAACCATTTGTTGTATGCTTTTATCTCTTCTGGCGTGTAAGCATAATATTTAATTTTGGGTTTAATCGTCCCTTGTTCAATCAGCGTTTTTGTATGGCGCTTAATATATTTTTCAGTCTCTTCATAACTGTTCATAATGTCTTGAGAAAAAACTTCATCGGCAAAAAAGGCCAAACGCCGCGCCTCTGCTAACATTTCATCCGTGGGTTTTTGATTATGTTCATCCATTTTACCGCTCTCTTATACTCTCATTCTGATAACGCAACAACAGCGTTAGCAAATATTCAATAATCCGACTTTCCCTTGTTTTCACTTCTACGGTCACTTGCATTCCTAAGATAAATTGCACGGGTTTGTTTTTGGTAAAGATCCAAAGTATTTAGAAATATAGCTTTTTAGGCCGCTTTAGAAAATGGTATTTCTAAATAGTTTGGAGACAACGCCTGCTTTTCAAAACCATCTCCATTCACATCAAAACGTGCTGTAGATCTCCCCCATGCGCCGATTCTTCGTAAGGTTAAAATAGGATCGGGCGTGGTGGCGGCATCGTTATACCAGTCGGCTAAATCATTCATCCATGCGGGGAAGTTTAGGTCGGGGTTTTCATTTCCAAACAAAGCCTCCTTAATCGCGTCTCCAAAAGAGGCATCTTGCAGTGCTTGATTTAATGCAGGGTGATCTTTTAACACTCTAGCAAGTTGTGCTTTAGTCAACTCTTCAAATAAAGCCACCATAGCATCCTTGCCTAATTCCGCACGATACTCTGGATTAATTAAAGCTTCTCCAAGCATACCTTGCGGTGTATCAGTATTAAACGTCTGCCATGGATCCACGGGATTAGAGTCATAATTAACACCATCAATAGTGTTATTAGAATACTGATAGGGGTTTTCACCCATAAAATCCATAAGCTGATTAAAATCTTGTGATAAATTTTCAGATACACTGTTTAATTCTGCATCAGACAAAAATGCATAAGGGTTATTATCCCCTACAACGCCATTTTGAATGGCTTCTATGTAACCAGCATCAACAAATACATTGTCATAAAACTCACCTAATTGAGCAATATGCTCGTTTGATTCCCGCTGTGCTTCATTAAATGCAATCCATTGCGCATCATATTGCTCTTGGGTAATTCCATTTGGCTTACTTAAGCTTTGTGCAGCAGCGTCCAGAAGGTCTGCTTGGCTCTGAAGTTCAGCCTGTAAAATTGTATTTGTTGCATCCCAACTATTAAGATAAGACAGATATTATTCCTTTATCGTTTGACATAATGTTAGTAAGTTATACTGAGTAAAATTTAAAGTTTTTCCATTAATTTTTGCAGATCTTATTTTTCGTTTAATTGTGTTTTCAAATAAGATGGGCTTAGGAACAAGCGGAAAACTTTGATTGTAAATTTGAGACCAGCAAGCATATTTCCCTAAATCGTATTCGAAAATATTATCTTTAGCTTTAGAACCTAAAATATACTTAAAAGATAAAAACCTTGCTGTATTTGCACTGCCTTTCTCAGCCGCTTTAAGTAAATACTTCATACCTTCTTCCTTACTATTTTCACTCTCTGATAAAGATTTATAATCCGTATCACCTCTTAATAGCCCTGCTCCATATAAATACATGCAGTAGCTTGACCCAGCTTTGGCAGCATTAACAATGCCTTTTAACCATTTATCTTCGGGGCCTTCTTCAAGTAGCTTTATTCTAAATTTTGTTTGATAATCTTTAATTGCTAAGGCATCCTCTGAGCTATATTTAAGATGCTCATACCCTTCAAAGGGTGTGGGTATTCTACTGCTAAACAAGCACATCGCTTCGGCATTACCTGATTTGGCCAATTGCTTTAGTCTTTGGTAATAAGGGTTATCTTCTGAATATTTAAATTCTCTTTTTGTATCTTTATAATCACGCAAATGCAATTCAAGATAGGCTAACTCGGATCCCATTCTCACCAGCTCTTGCAATCGCCTTAACGCTATGGGTTGAGAACTTACATTGCCATCCGCATCTTTAACCATTTCACTTCCAAAAAATAAAGTCCTAGCATTGAAAAAACCGACTTCCAGTTTTTGCTGTTCAGCTTTAGAAAGCATTTTACGTTTTTCTTCATCTAAATCAGGAATGCAAAACGTTCCCATATTAGAGTCAACAAAATAGGCAAATTTGGAAAAGAACATCAGCGTATTCAAACCCACATAGTTCACACGCACTAATTTACCAGGCTCGTCCTTACAGTGACCAACCTCTTTTAATTCAACCACTTTTGTCATAGACACATAACCTTCTTCATTGGGCATTTTTCTGTCACAACCAGGCATAAATAAAAACAAAAGCAATAGGGTTACTCCTATGTACAGGGGGACTTTCACCATTATTTTTTTATTAAAATTCATTATTTTATCTCTACCTTTTTATCGCTCTCTGATACTTTCATTTTGATAACGCAATAATGGTGTTAGCAGGTATTCTATAATCCGTCGTTGTCCTGTTTTGACTTCTACCGTTACTTGCATTCCGGGGCTGAGTTGAACAGGTTTGTTTTTTACGTAGACGTTGTTTTTTTCTATTTTAACGCGCATGGCGTACATGAGCCCTAAATCGGGGTTTTCGACGGCATCTCGTGAGATGCTTAGGATGGTTGAGTCAATAACACCGTATTTGGTGAAGTTGAAGGTGTCTATTTTTACTTCGGCTTTTTGCCCTTCGTATACAAAACCGATGTCTTTGTTCATCAACAGGGCTTCTACTTCAAGCGGTTGGTCTTTGGGTACGATGACCATGAGCTCTTGTGCAGAGGTAATTACGCCGCCTATGGTGTGTACGGCCAGTTGTTGTACGGTTCCGTCAATAGGGGATTGTATGGTGTATTGCTTTAAACGTTGCTGGGCTTTTATGCTGTCTTGTTCGGCGGTTTCTTTTTGATGTTGTGCGTCTAGCTGGCGTTGCATTAGGGTTTGTTTGGTGTAGCTTTTTAGGCTGGCTTGTTGCGATTGTATTTGTTTGAGTTGGGCTTGTAGGCTTTGAATTTTTAGGGCTTCTATTTTAAGGTCTTGGCTTTGTTCGATAAAGGCTTGCTTTACTTGTAGGTATTGGTCTTCTGAGAGCAGACTTTTTTTAAGTAACTTTTGACTGGATTCCATGCGTTTTTGAGTAATGGGCAGTACTTGTGTGAGTTTACTTTGTGCGGCTCTTACGGATTGTAGGTCGGCTTTAAGACGTGTTTGTTGGTCAGTTAGCTCTTGTTGTTTTTGGCGATATTGCATCACTTCTTGTTGTAACAGTAATTGGTGTGAGTGGCTTAGTTCGTTAGGCAGTGTGGTCAAGGTATTTAAAGGCTGTTCAATAAGTTGTAGAAGGTGTTGGGTGCGTGTTAAATCAGCTTGCAGTTGTTGGGTTTGGTTTTTAAGTTGGGTTACTTCGGCTTGAACGGATACGTTGTTTAGAGTAATTAATACATCGCCTTTTTGAACGTGATCACCGTTATGGACTAAAATTTCACTGACTTTGGCGGTTTCGAGTGCTTGAATCACTTTACTTTTACCCGTGGGGACTATTTGCCCTGTGGCGGTGGCTACGATGTCTATTTTGCCAAACCATGCCCAAATAAAGGTGGCTACAAAAAACAGGATGATAACCCAGATAATAATTCGCCCCAGCGGGGATGGCGGGGTGTTCTGAATTTCAAGTGCGGCGGGTAAAAACTCGTGTTCGTCACGAAAGTCGTCGGGTCTAAAAAACTGAAGCGTTTTATGGCTCAGTGATTTTTGTTCTGTTTGAGACGTGTTGTTGGCTTGCTCTTGATTACTCATTACACGTTCTCGTTGATAGGATTAATGGGGGTCGGTTTGCGGTTTTGGTGTTGCCACAGTCTGGCAAAATAGCCGTTTTGGTTTAATAGGTCTTGGTGATTGCCTTGTTCAATGAGCTGTCCTTTTTCCATGACAATAATGCGGTCGGCATCGCGTACGGTGGTTAGGCGGTGGGCAATGATGAAAACGGTTCTTCCTTTACAGATGTCGCGCATGTTGTTTTGAATAATGGTTTCAGATTCATAGTCTAGGGCGGAGGTGGCTTCGTCAAAAATGAGTATCTTGGGGCGATTGATTAAGGCGCGGGCAATGGCAAGACGTTGGCGTTGCCCGCCTGATAGATTGGCGCCTTGTTCTTCAATGATGGTGTCGTAGCCCTCTTCGAGCTCTAAAATAAATTCGTGTGCGCCTGCGAGTTTTGCGGATTGTATGATTTGTGCAATGGGGATGCCTGGGTCGGTAATGGCAATGTTGTCTCGCACACTGCGGTTAAACAAAAAGTTTTCTTGCAGTACTACGCCAATCTGTTGGCGTAACCAACCTGTATCGATCATGCTTAAATCAATGCCATCTATCAGTACTCGGCCTTGTGTTGGGGTGTATAGCCGTTGTAGCAATTTGGTGAGGGTGCTTTTTCCCGAGCCTGATTTACCGACTACGCCTATGATTTGACCAGCCTTAACCTCTAAATTAAAGCCTTGAATAATTTCTTTGCCATCGGGTTTATAGCGAAAACTGACGTGTTCAAATTTTACCCCCCCTTGAATTTTAGGCAGAGAGGTTCGGCTTGGGTTGTATTTGGGTTCG
>JAMOLY010000272.1 GCA_027068835.1 Thiomicrorhabdus sp.
GATACCGCCGGACTTACTCGCATCCCCTTTCCAGCTGGTAAAGTACCACTTGCCGCGTGAAGTAAGGTAGGTCAGATCAATATCGTAGCTTCTGTTTGGATTGTCTTGTAACTCCTGTGTGATTCTCTGCTTGAGGGCAATAATACTGGGATGAAGCCGTAACTGTAAAATATTGTAGACCCGTCTGCCGGTCTCTTGTTCAATGATTTTGAGCTGGTCAATATTGTGAGGGTTGAGCACAAGAGGTTTTTCACAGATCGCATCAGCACCGTTTTTAAGAGCAAAACGGATATGGGCATCATGCAAGTAGTTCGGTGAGGTGATGGCAACGTATTCAATGCGTTTGTCATGCTCACGGTGCCATTTGTCCACAAAACGATCGAATCGCTCAAACTCCGTAAAAAATGAGGCATTAGGAAAATAGGAGTCGATAATGCCGACGCTGTCGTTGGTATCACAGGCGGCAACCAGATCATTACCGGTCTCTTTAATGGCTTTCATATGGCGTGGGGCGATATAACCCGCCGCACCAATCAGGGCAAATCGTTTCATAGGAGCTACTTTTTGACGTATTTTAACATATTACGCCCACAGAGTTAAGGTAAAGACGGCACCGACATCACTATTTTTGGCACTTAAGCTGCCTTGGCAGTGCTCTTCAATAATGGTCTTAGACATATATAACCCCAGTCCGGTTCCGTTTTTAATCTCTTTTGTCGAGAAATAGGGGTCGAATATTTTGTCGATAACATCGTTGTTAATACCACCGGCATTGTCTGAGACGGTAATGATAAAGGCGTTGTTAATCTGCATCGACTCAATGGTAATATGTTTGTTAAGCTGTTTATCATCAAAGGCATCTACCGCATTGCTAATGAGGTTAATGAGGACTTGAAGTAGCTCATTTTGAAAGCTCTTTATCGGTGTGGTAAGGTTAAGATTTAACGTGATTTCTACGGCATTGGTGGTGATAGAGCTCTCTAACACATCAATGGCTTTACGGATCACCTCGTCTAAAATAACATCATTACGCTCTTTATCGGGACGGAAAAAGTTCCGAAAATCATCAATAGTTTCCGATAGCATATTGACATGGGAGTTAATACTGGTGA
>JAMOLY010000273.1 GCA_027068835.1 Thiomicrorhabdus sp.
CCTTCGCATCAAGCGCTCTTTGAACCTCCTGCCAATTCGAGAAAGACTTTCCCTCTCCAATCGCATTGATTTGCTCACGGGTAATATAATACAGCCCTAAAACAACATCTTGAGATGGCACAATAATAGGCTCACCATTCGCTGGAGACAATAAGTTATTGGTCGACATCATTAATGTACGCGCTTCCAACTGAGCTTCCAAAGAAAGCGGTACATGTACCGCCATTTGATCGCCATCAAAATCGGCATTAAATGCAGAACAAACTAACGGATGCAAATTAATCGCCTTACCTTCAATAAGGACAGGCTCAAACGCCTGAATTCCTAATCTATGCAACGTTGGCGCACGGTTAAGAAGAATAGGATGCTCTCTAATCACTTCATCTAAAACGTCCCAAACCTCTGGAACCCCTTGCTCAACCATTTTTTTAGCGGCTTTAATTGTTGGAACTGAGCCACGTTTTTGCAATTTACTAAAAATAAACGGCTTAAATAACTCTAATGCCATTTTTTTAGGAAGACCACACTGGTGCAAACGTAGCGTAGGGCCAACTACAATAACCGAACGACCAGAATAATCGACACGTTTACCTAATAAATTCTGACGGAAACGACCCTGCTTCCCTTTAATCATATCGGCTAATGACTTAAGCTGACGCTTATTTGTACCTGTTACCGCACGACCACGACGCCCATTGTCAAGCAATGAGTCAACCGACTCTTGCAGCATACGCTTTTCATTACGAACAATAATATCTGGAGCCATTAAATCTAATAGGCGCTTCAAACGGTTATTACGGTTAATCACACGGCGATAAAGGTCATTTAAATCAGATGTCGCAAAACGTCCTCCGTCCAACGGAACCAAAGGCCTTAGCTCTGGCGGCAAAACAGGAAGCACATCCAAAACCATCCATTCAGGCTTATTTCCTGAGCCTAAAAAGGCCTCAATTAGTTTTAAGCGCTTCGTGATTTTTTTCTGCTTTGTTTCAGAGCCAGTACTCTCAATCTCTTGACGTAAAAACTCTGCCTCACCAGCCAAATCAATCGACTGTAGCATCTTCTTAATGGCCTCTGCACCCATAAGCGCTTCAAACTCATCGC
>JAMOLY010000274.1 GCA_027068835.1 Thiomicrorhabdus sp.
ATGGCATATTCAGAAAAAGTAATCGACCATTACGAAAATCCACGTAACGTGGGCGCAATGGATAAAGATGCAACAGACGTAGGAACAGGCATGGTTGGTGCTCCAGCGTGTGGCGATGTAATGAAGTTACAGATCAAGGTAGGTGCTGACGGCATCATTGAAGATGCTAAGTTTAAAACTTATGGTTGTGGTTCAGCAATTGCATCATCAAGCTTGCTCACTGAGTGGGTAAAAGGTAAAACACTTGATGAAGTTAAAGCAATTAAAAATACCGATATTGCAGAAGAGCTAGAGCTTCCTCCTGTTAAAGTTCATTGTTCTGTTTTAGCAGAAGATGCGATAAAAGCAGCAATCGAAGATTTTCAAAGCAAACAGTAATCCAGACGTAGTAGGTAGGGTCGATATGGCAATCACATTTACAGATGCAGCAGCGACACGTGTTAGCGCTTTTTTAGCAGATCGTGGAAAAGGTGTAGGCTTACGCTTGGGTACAAAAACCTATGGTTGTTCAGGCATGGCGTATGTGGTTGAATTTGCTGATGAGATCGAAGAAACGGATACAGTATTTGAAGATCACGGTATCAAAATCATCATTGACCCTAAAAGTCTTGTATACCTTGATGGAACAGAAATGGACTACACCAAGGAAGGCTTGAATGAAGGCTTTAAATTCAATAACCCAAATGAGTCCGATTCATGTGGTTGTGGTGAGAGCTTTACCGTTTAATTAGACCTTTTTAGGCGTGTTTTAGGTATAAATAAGACTATTATGAAATCCACCTCCCCTTATTTTACTCATTTCACTCGCCCTACGGGTTGTCGTCGCTATGCTCCAACATTGTCTCGCGATTGCTCGGCTCGCTGTTTTGTATTCTCAATTTTCGGATAAGTCCTAAATGCTCGATTTTAAACAAAGCTATTTTGAACTATTTGGCTTGCCAGAAACCTTTGAGGTAGACTTTAAAAAACTAGGTTCTTCTTTTCGTGAGTTACAAGCAAAATATCACCCTGATCGTTTTGTAAATGCGGATGACAAAGAACGACTAATTGCCGTGCAAACCACAGGCTTAATCAACGAAGCTAATGAAACCCTAA
>JAMOLY010000275.1 GCA_027068835.1 Thiomicrorhabdus sp.
AAAGGCAACCGGGATCATTTTCATTTGATCGTAGTTGTAATCTATATAGCGTGCCATGGGGCTTTTCCAGATCCATTAGATTGGGTGCTATTTTAACAGATTTTGGGGTTTTTCTACAGGTTCAACGTTGCCCATAACCAGACGGCTAAAGTGTTGTTTGTTTGCGCTAGAATGTAGCACAGCGAAATGGAGCGCAAACAAACAACGCTTTAGCCGGTCTGCGTTAATGGGCCTTGTTATGCATTTATATTAGCCTCTTCAACCCTTCTAGCGAGTAAACTCGCAAAAACAAGATACTGCGCCGCTTTTATATCTGTAAGATCATGAGTAAGACTATGGGCTTTTGGATTCCTTATCCCTTGAAATGCGCCTTTGTATATTTGCATAAAGCCCTTCTGGTCATTTAACCCTGATTCTGTAGACAGTTCAGATAAAATGAGCTTTGGGTTATTTGGAGACATAACCTGACCAATCAAACGATCACCATCTTCCTCTGTGCCAGTGCGCTCTCTAATAAAGTCATAAACAGCAGTAATTGAATTTAAAACTGCCTCTCGTAGATGACCATCTTGGTATAACTGATATGCATGGTTAATAATTATGGGATGTAGTAGATTTTCAAACCCAAATTCTGTATTGACCTGTTCATTACTAACTGAATTCAACAGATGAGTTTCTGCGCGCCGCTCAATCTCTGGTAGATCATGATTTATTATATCTGAATAATCACAACCCATACCAAAACGTATATGCCTGCTTAAGTTTCCAAGACCTTCATCTGGGAATCGTTGCTTCCATTGATTTAAAAGTTGATCGTAGTCTTCTGATATGTATCCATTAATTGCAGCAGAGGCATCCTTGCCACCTCGCTCATAAAGTGGCAAAGCATCGCGAGCCTTCTGCTCAATTGCACATATTTTATTTTTGACTGCCAAGTACCAATGGATCATATGATTTTCTTCTTTTTGCATAACGCCTAAGCTCAGCCGACCGCAAAGCGGAGCGATTTTTGTGGCAAAATGGAGCGTAGCGACTGCCACAAAAAGCGCGGAGCTTTGTGGGTCGGCTGGAGCTTTTTGTTAGCTGTTGAATC
>JAMOLY010000276.1 GCA_027068835.1 Thiomicrorhabdus sp.
AAAATGGTTATGGACTTACAATAACGAACGACCTCATTCAGCGATTGGTGGTGTGCCACCAAGATACAAGCTGGAAAAGGTTTAATCTTCTACTTTTAACTTCGGTTATAAATGGGGGGATTACATCAATCACATCTCTGGGTAGAGGCTCTTTTACCGTTGTTTGATGCTCTTTAATTAGCTTACGAACAGTAGGAATGCTCAGCCCATATTTATCAGCTAAGCACTTAAGTGTCTGGCGATGATAAAAGTACTCTTTAAATAGCTTATAGGTAAACTTTTTAGGGCGTCGATTGAGTTGAAACTTTGAATGATATTGGTGGCAATAATAACGCTGAATTCCGTTACGTCTGCCTACCTTTTTAGTGTGATTTGAACCGCATTTTGTACATTTTCGTGCAAACATTTAAAACTAATTTTAAATGTTCACCTAAAATCCCTTTATTTTAAATGATTTACGCTACAAAACAGATCCCTAAATCTTTCATTAACTCGTTTTTTTACATGATTTTTTATAAAACCCGAATGCTTTCATGCGATTTATTTTCAAGCAGTTGCGCCAAAATTCGTTGAGCGATCTCATCTGGCATCGGCAGTTTCATTGGGTTTTCACCGGGAAACAGTCGCCCACGATTTGATGTGGCAAAGGGTTCTAATGTTACCGTGTAAACGTTGATTGTGCTGTTTTTTTGCTCCGCTCCCAGCGTTGTCATCAGTTGTTTTAATCCTGCTTTTGCTACGCCGTAAGCGCCGTAGTAGGCGGGGTGTTGGGTGGTGCTGTCGTCTAATACTGCAAGCAATTTTCCTTGGGCGCTGTTGCTTAACAGAGGAAGGGTGTTTTGAATCAGATGAAAGTTAGCATTTAGATTGGTTTGAAGAACCTCATACCACTGCTGGTAGTCAAACTGATCGATTTGTGTAAAGGCAGGCAGAACGGCGGCATTGAGTATTACGCCATCTAAATGACCAAATTCTTGGCTTAGGTTCTCTTGCAATTCTTCGTAATCATTAAGTGTTGCACCCAATAAATCCATGGGGTAGAGCGCAATCAACTCGGAATTAAGCGTGTCATACAACGCATTAAGTTCTTTCTGGTTTTTATCCAATAAGATCACTTGGTGACCCAGTTGTACCAGTTGAGTGGAGAGTGATTTTCCGAGTCCTTGAGCGGCACCGGTAATTAAGTATGTGTACATAAAGGTTTCTCGCTAAACGTGAGGCATAAAAATATGCTTAAAGTGTTGACTGATTTCGTAAGGGGTTTCAAAAAAGAGGTCGGCTGGCCATGGGTTGTCATAGTCGTCGTCCAATAAATACCCAAACATCGCGCCCGCGGTTTGCATCCCTGCATTTATTCCTGCTTCAATGTCTCGTCGATGGTCGCCAATGTATAGGCAGTGTTTGGCATTGGATTGACACTCTTTTGCGGCAAGATAAAGCGGCTCGGGGTTTGGCTTACTTACACTTAAGGTATCACCACAAATCACACTGCTCGGTTGGCTTGGAAATTTAATGTTTTGCAGTAATTTTTCGGTTAACCATGTAGGTTTATTGGTCACAATTCCCCAAGGAATCTGTTGCTTTGCCAGTGTTTGTAAGCCACTTGTTAACCCAGGAAATATTTGGGAGTGATGGTCGATGTGCTCAAAGTAGACCTTTAAAAAGTGCTGTCTTCGCGTTTCAAGCTCTTCACCCTTTAAAGTTGGAAAGGCCAATTGTGTCATCGCAAGCCCGCCTTGTGAGACTACTTTTCGAAGGTCTTGATAGCGAAGGGGGGGGGAATTAAATTCTCGACAGGTTTGATTAAGTGCGTAAGCAAAATCGAAAGAGGTATCAAGCAGCGTGCCGTCTAAATCAAATAAAATACACTCAATTGACACGTGATTACATCCCTTTTTGATAGGCAAGCAGGTAGTTTACATCTACGTTATCGCTTAAGCCATATTGATTGAGCAGCGGGTTAAAATTAATGCCTGCGCTGTCTCGTAAATAAAGCCCTGCGGGTCGAGCCATTGCGTCCATTTCGGCGGGGGTAATAAATTTTTCGTGTGTGTGGGTGCCTTTGGGAGCAAGGTTTAAAATGTTTTCGGCGGCGATAATTGCCAATAAATAAGATTTATAGTTGCGATTTAAGGTCGAAAAAAACACCCAGCCTCCAGGTTTAACGCACTCTGCTGCCGCGTTAATAATGGATTGAGGGTCGGGCACGTGTTCAAGCATCTCCATGCAGGTCACAATGTCGTGCTGTTCGCAGTGTTGTTGAGCGTAGGCTTCGGCAGAGATCAGTTGATAATCGACCTGAATCCCTGAATCCAGTCCATGTAGCTTGGCCACGGTTAAAACCTCTTTGGCAAGATCAATGCCTGTCACCTTTGCGCCTTTTTCTGCCAGCGATTCGGAAAGAATACCACCGCCACACCCAATGTCGACCACTCGTTGCGTAGCTAGGGGAGGGGTAAATTTTTCAATGAATTTCACTCTAAAAGGGTTAATTTTGTGTAAAGCAAAAAATTCACCCTCTTGATCCCACCAAGTGCTTGAAAGGCGATTAAAATTATCAAGCTCTGCAGGGTCAGCATTAAGATGGGAAGCGTTAGAATCGGAAATTGAAGGCGTAAGAGCGGTCATAGCAGTTCACTTTATGGGTGTAAATTTAAGGACTCATGGATTATACATTTTTAGATGTTTTTTTAGAGTTTTTTTATTAAAGTCCGTTCCTATTGGGGATTTGTTATTGTATGACTTGAAAAAAAAGAGTGTAACCCTTATGTATTTTGAGTATTAAATAAAAAGGAAAAAAATGATGAAAAAAACAGCTCTGTTATCGCCATATTTTTTAATGGCCGCTCTGTTTATTATTCAACCTGTTATTGTCTGGGCAGAGAGTGCCGCCAAACCCGTTCCATCTGCGGTGGCGTTTGGCTTGCCTAATTTTGTGACCTTGGTGGAAGAAAATCGCCAAGTGGTTGTTAATATTAGTACTACAAAAGAAACCAATATCGCTCAACGTCAGCTTCCGCCACAGTTTAAAGGGTTGCCAGATGAGATGTTACGTTACTTTTTTGGCCTTCCTAAAGGGGGATTTGATGGGTTTAGAGAGCATGGTAACCGTGATCCGCATAAGGGGGAAAAACGTCCACACTCACTTGGATCAGGGTTCATTATTAGTAAAGAGGGTTACATCTTAACCAATCATCATGTTGTGGAGGGGGCAGATGAAGTTTTAGTGACTTTATGGGATCGAAAAGAGCTTAAGGCCGAGGTAATTGGATCAGACAAACGAAGCGATGTGGCGCTGCTAAAAATTAAAGCCAGTAATTTGCCCGTGGCTAAAATTGGTTCCCGAAAAAATTTAAAAGTAGGGCAGTGGGTATTAGCGATTGGGGCACCGTTTGGCTTAGATTACACCGTGACCCACGGTATTGTTTCGGCACTGGGACGTGCCTTACCAAATGACACCTATGTGCCTTTTATTCAAACCGATGTCTCCATTAACCCTGGTAACTCGGGGGGGCCATTGTTTAATTTAGCGGGTGAAGTTGTGGGGATTAACTCACAAATTTACAGCAACAGTGGCGGTGCAATAGGCTTGTCATTTTCAATACCCATTGATATCGCTATGAATGTGGTAGAGCAACTTAAAACCAATGGCAAATTTGTGCGCGGGTATTTAGGTGTGCTGGTGCAAGAAGTCACTAGTGATCTATCCGAATCGTTTGGTTTAGACTCTCCTAAAGGGGCGTTGGTTAGTCAAACCTATCCTGATACACCTGCCGAAAAAGCAGGAATTCAAGCGGGCGATATTATTTTAGAGTTTGATGGAAAAACCATTCAAAAATCAACCGATCTCCCTCCCATTGTGGGCATTACTCCAATCAATAAATCGATTGTGGTGAAAGTATTGCGCCAAGGCGAGTTAAAACAATTTAACGTAACCTTAGCTGCCCTAGACAGCAGTGATTCCGTTGAGGTTGCTAGTCAAAATGCATCAGGTGCCGCGCACAATGTATTGGGTGCCGAAGTGAAAGAGCTGGACAAAGAGACCTTAAACGCATTAAAAATTCCGTACGGTGTTGGCATTGTGAAGGTTTTTGGCGATCCCGCAGAAAGTGCCGGTTTACAGCGAGGCGACATTATTGTCACCATTGACTTTAAAGCCGTTAAGCACAGCAAAGGCTTAAAAAAGCTACTGAAATCATTGCCAAAAAATCGTTCATTTCCCGTTCGAGTGATTCGAGATGGGCGCTCACTTTTTTTGCCATTGGTTTTAAAAGATTAGGGCAGGCTTTTAAAATATGCTTCGTTTGACCTTTAATTGGTGTAAAGCTTTTATTTAGCAAAAAAAACGTATATTTGGTTTACAACCTGCCTAATTATTTGTATTATACGCGCCTAACTTAGGAGACGTGGCCGAGAGGCTGAAGGCGCTCCCCTGCTAAGGGAGTATAGGGTTTGTAGCTCTATCGAGAGTTCGAATCTCTCCGTCTCCGCCATTTTGTTAGATGTTTTTATTTTGTATCGTTTTATGTTGTCCTATTTAGGACGTTATAACACGCCACACAATAAAGCGCCCGTAGCTCAACTGGATAGAGTACTCGGCTACGAACCGAGCGGTTAGGGGTTCGACTCCCTTCGGGCGCACCATATTTTAAACCCGTTTAATCATTTGATTAAACGGGTTTTTTTTTAGCCATTTTTATCCCCCCCTTCTTATCCGTTATAACCGCTCTGTTACCGCCTCTCGTGCTAATTGGTCGGCGAGGGTGTTGCCGTAATTGCCATTATGCCCTTTAACCCACTTCAAGCTTACTTGGTATTGTTGTGTGAGGGTGTCCAACGCTTCCCATAGTGATTGATATTTGATGGGGTTGCCTGATTTGTGTATCCAATTATTTTTTCGCCAATGTTTAATTTTTTGGCTGAGACCTTCAATAAGAACTCGGGAATCGGTAAATAGGGTGATTTGATAGATTAAATATGTGGGGGCAGAGAGGCGGTTATGGTTATTGAGTTGTTGCAGCGCATTTAAAGCCGCTTTAAGTTCCATCTCTAAACTGGAAGACTTTTTTTGCCAACCCGATAGGCGCTGTAACTCTTGCTCCTGTTTAAAGATCACCGCACCCCATCCACCTACGTCTTGTTTTTCAAAATAACCGCCGTCACTGTAAATGTGGATTTGAACGGGGGCGCTCATGTTAGCAGTAGCTTTTGCAGAGCACGCAGGTAGGCTTGTTCATCGGGTTCAACACTATTTTGTTGTGCGCTCCACAGCGATTCGGCTAGGCAGTCGATCATTGCATGTTCGGTTTTGTGTACATCGCCCAGCTTTTCGCCCAATTGTTGGTACACCTGTTGTATGCCAGCGGGGCGATCCATTGAGACTTGTTCTTGCAGCCCAAGATGCATTCCCATGTGCAGAAAAGGGTTGGTTTCACCGTCTTCGGGTTTGTATTCATTGCCGAGGTGTTTGCTGTTTACCAGCATTTCATGGTATTCGGGGTGTTGTTCAATCACCCGTGCAACCATAGTTTCCATGGGGTCCATTGGACTGCCAAAACGTGCTTTTTGCCATGTATCAACGTAAAATTGTCTAAGTTTGTCTCGTTCTGAAGTATATAACATAAGCTTTTTTTCGTTTATTGATTATAAGAGGGGGGGGGGAATTATTTTGGTTTACGCTTGATTACTCTTCTATTACTTTATCTTTATATTCGCATAAGTCATAGATACAACAAGCGCCACAGCGAGGTTTACGTGCCACGCAGGTGTA
>JAMOLY010000277.1 GCA_027068835.1 Thiomicrorhabdus sp.
GTAACTGATGTGCATAGGAAATCAAGAAAAACTAAAGTCACCTCATTGGTGATGAAGCTTTTTCTGGGTTTTCTAGGTGCATTAAGGACTTGTGCTATCATCGTACTTTCTATATCGGGATTTGGGTTTTATATGCTTTTTAATAAAACTAATATTCTAATACGGTTCGTTGCATTTTTTTGTTTCTTTTTATGGCAAATAAGCGCCCATAGCTTACCTTATGTTAACTGGGAAAATCACCCTGTTCACGCGCTTGATTTGTCTCCAGATAAAACGCGACTTGCTATTTCACACACGGCAGATAACCGTGTTCAGCTTTTTGATGTTTCTTTGGGTTATCCTATTCGACTTGGGCATGTTAAAGTGGGTGTTGATCCAGTGTCAGTACGATTTAAAAATAATAATGAATTGTGGGTGGTTAATCACATCTCTGACTCAATTACTATCGTTGATTTCGATAGTCGTCAAATCAAACAAACATTAAAAACCAATGATGAGCCTTTTGATGTTGTATTCGCGAATGATAAAGCCTTCGTTAGTTGCTCGCAGGTCAATCAAATCATGGTGTTTGATACCACAGATTTGTCATCAGCAGCGCAGATTATTGATGTCATGGCAGAAGATCCTCGTGCCATGGTAGTTAGTGCAGATGGCAGTAAAGTCTATGTTGCTAGTTTTGAATCAGGAAACAAAACCACAATTCTTGCAGGCGGAATAGATGAGACCGATGGGACTTTAGGATTTCCAGGCAATCCCGTTAATCGCGTTCCTTCTCCGTACCAAGGACAAAATCCTCCACCCAATAATGGCTCAGGTTTTTTTCCAGCAATGAATCTCAATTTGCCTCCACCACCCAAAGTTTCTTTAATTGTTAAACAAGATGGTAATGGTCGTTGGCGTGATGATAATGGTGAGGACTGGACTGCTATGGTTTCGGGTGATCAAGCGGCACTTTCAGGAAGAGTTGAAGGCTGGACTTTGTTGGATCATGATATTACGGTCATAAATACACAAACTCATGCAGTGAGTTACGTCTCAGGATTGATGAATATTGGTATGGCAATGGGTTTTAATTCGGCTAAAAACCA
>JAMOLY010000278.1 GCA_027068835.1 Thiomicrorhabdus sp.
ATAAGTGTAACGTGTTTTGTGCGAGTAACGTTGAATTGAATTCACCTTGCGGGACTGAACGGCCTTGTTTCACAAGGCCTGCCTCAGACCCACAGGTAAATACTTAAATGTATTTGAACGCGATACGCACTAAAATCAATGTGTTTGGCTGTTATTTGAGCAAGCAGCATATGCCATGTTAGATCGGTAGGCCCTAGGGCTGCGCTTTCGAGCAACCTTTAAGACTGTGGTGCTGTTGGACCTGAATGGCCTAATAGTAAGAGTACGATTCACGTGCCAGATTGTTCCAATCTGTCGCGATCGTGCTCAAGCGAAAAGCGCGGGATTGTCTTTTAGACGATTTCGCGTTTTCTTGTTTTAGGGTTGACCTTGTAAGGGTGCAGACTTAGAGCTTATGCAGTAAGAACGAAATTACCTGCAAGGCTTCTTCATTTGAAAAAAATCGGCTTTATTTTAAATCATTATGATGTGCATCAGGTGCCACATATTGTGCCGTATGCTTTTGAGATGTCGCGGCTATACAGAGATGCTGAAGTAGTGATTTTTTGTTCTAGTGAGCAAGAGGCAAGTTTTGTACGCGCCATTGGCAAGGGCTATGACGGGCACCGTTGTCAGATTGAAATGCTTGGCGTGCCGTTGTGGGTGAGGGTGGTTGATCCGCTGGTATCCAAAGTGGTTTTTGCGCGCAAGAGTTTTGTGTTGTCTCATAACGCTAATCGTTTAGCGCAGTTTGATGTTTTGGCCGTGCCTGAAATGACCAGCTTGGCGCTTAAACAGCGGCCAGAATTTAAAAATGTGAAGTTGGTGTTTACGGGCCACGGGGCGGGTGATAATCGCCATGGTGGATCGTTTAATGAGCGCATCGGCAAGTTTGATTTGGCGTTAATGCCAGGGCGTAAATATGCCGATGGTTTGGCCGAGGTTGGGTATCTTGATCCTGAAAAATCACCGCTGGTTGGTTATCCAAAGCTTGAAGCAATGGCGCGAATGGGCGTGGCACGGAAAAAGTTTTTCGACAATGACCGGCCAACAGTTGTTTATAATCCCCACCATAATTCAACGCTTTCGTGCTGGCATAAAATGGGT
>JAMOLY010000279.1 GCA_027068835.1 Thiomicrorhabdus sp.
AAAATGGTTATGGACTTACAATAACGAACGACCTCATTCAGCGATTGGTGGTGTGCCACCAAGATACAAGCTGGAAAAGGTTTAATCTTCTACTTTTAACTTCGGTTATAAATGGGGGGATTACACGAATACGCTCACGTATTTTCTATCTTCTGATTCGAGCGGGTAGATGTTCAAAGCAATAAGGTTTGAGTGTTATAATGCCTCTTTCTTTTTTTCTTAAGCGCTGAAACCCTAAACTTATTTTATGAACACAAAATTGTCACAGACCACGCAGCCTGATGAGCTGTTTAAAGTTCCCCCCCACTCTTTGGAAGCAGAGCAGTCCGTTATTGGCGGGTTGATGCTTGCAAATGAAGTGTTTGATGATGTGATGGCAATCGTGAATCAAAATGATTTTTATACCAAGCAGCATCAAGCTATTTTTTCGGTGATCAGTGAATTGAGTCGTAACAATAAACCGTTCGATTTAGTTGCTTGTGTGGCGCAGTTAGAAGCCACAGGGCAGTTAGAGCTTGCTGGTGATAAAATATACTTGGTTGACTTGGTTAAAAATACGCCAGGTGCGGCCAATATTTTATATTACGCGCAGTTGGTTCGAGATAAAGCGATTTTACGCGGACTGATTACCGCCAGTAATGAAGTGGCGGAGTCTGCTTATTACCCTCAGGGTCGAGAAGTGCGCGAAATTTTAGACATTGCAGAGTCTAAAATTAATGCCATTGCAGAACATGGGGAGGGTAAAGAGCGTCAGTATAAAACGATGGATATGCTGCTGGAATCTGCCATTAATAAAATTGATGAACTGTTTAATACCGATGGCAATATTACGGGACAAGAGACGCATTTAACCGAGTTTGATGAGCTAACCGCAGGATTGCAAAAGTCGGATTTGATTATTGTGGCAGGCCGTCCGTCGATGGGTAAAACAACTTTTTCAATGAACCTTGCTGAGAACATTGCCACAAAGAACAAAGCCCCCGTAGCAGTATTTAGTATGGAGATGCCAGGGGAGTCTTTGGCGATGCGTATGATTAGTTCGATTGGGCGTATTGATGCGGGTCGAATGCGAACAGGTAAGTTAGCGCAAGATGATTGGCCTAAATTAAACAAAGCGATCAATGTGTTATCACAAGCCAAAATTTTTATTGATGATACCCCTGCGTTGATGATTACAGAACTCCGTGCAAGATCGCGTCGTATTGATAAAGATGTACGTGAGTTACAGCGTAAAGAGGCACAAGAAGCAGGACATGAAGACCCTGAATCCAAGGTCACAGGACTGGGGTTGATTGTGGTCGATTATATTCAGTTAATGCGTGGTTCTGCGAACTCTGAAAATCGCGTGAATGAAATATCCGAAATATCCCGTGGCCTTAAAGCGTTGGCAAAAGAGTTGGAAATTCCAGTCATTGCACTCTCTCAGTTAAACCGAAGCCTTGAACAGAGACCGAATAAACGCCCAGTGATGTCCGATCTTCGTGAATCGGGAGCGATTGAGCAGGATGCCGATTTAATCGTGTTTATCTACCGTGATGAAGTGTACAACGAAGACACAGAGTATAAAGGCGTTGCTGAAATTATTTTAGGAAAACACCGTAACGGCGCATTAGGAACCGTGCGTTTAACCTTTATTGGCGAATACACGCGATTTGAAAATCATGCTGGCTTTGAGGTGTCTGATGGGCATTATTAAGGTTTGGGCGGCAGGGGGATAATATGTTTTATCGTCCAGCCAAAGCCTACATTCATCTACCCGCTCTGCGTCACAATTTACAAATTGCAAAATCCTTAGCGCCAAACAGTAAAGTGCTGGCGGTAATTAAAGCCAATGGATACGGTCATGGTATCTGCCGCGTGGCACAACAACTGGTTGGTGCAGATGGATTTGGCGTAGCCTCCATTGACGAAGCGTTGCTATTGCGTCAAAAAGGATTTTTACATCGAATTCTATTATTAGAAGGGCTGTTTTCTGAGATTGAATTGCCGCTTGCGGTTCAAAACCGTTTAGACATTGTGATTCATTCAATGCATCAACTGCAATGGTTATTGCGTTATCAAACGGCTTCGGTCATCAATGTTTGGATTAAAGTCGATACGGGTATGAATCGTTTAGGGTTTCCAACTGAACAAATCCCTTCTGTGATTAAACAGTTGGAGCAAAACCCAAATCATTTTAATATTCACTTGATGTCACATCTCGCTTCGGCTGACGAAGAAAGTTCTACTGCGATTGCCTTTACTAAAAATCAGATTAATGATTTTAATTGCTCGACAGAACCCTATGATTTTCCAACAAGTTTGCATAATTCGGCAGGGTTACAGTCGTATGGTTCCTTTCGTTATGACTGGGTTCGTCCAGGCATATTACTTTATGGCATTGGCAGTACCAATACCCCTTTTGATAAGCAAGCACAACTCAAAACGGTGATGCGACTGGAATCGGCCGTAATTGCCACTCGCTGGATTGAAGCAGGTGATTTTGTTGGTTACGGTAATGATTGGCAGGCGACCAAACGAACTTGTGTGGCGGTGATTGCCATCGGCTATGGGGATGGCTACCCTAGACATGCCCCAACAGGCACCCCCGTTTTGGTGGATGGAAAGCGTGTTCCACTGATTGGCCGTGTCTCTATGGATATGATTACCGTGGATATTACAGAACACCATGAGCGCATTCATATTGATAGCTTGGCAACCCTCTGGGGAGAAGGGCTTTCGGTTGATGAAGTTGCAAAATTTGCGAAAACCATTAGCTATGAACTGCTGTGTGGCATTACTTCTCGTGTGCCAATGGTTGAAGTTCAATAAGAGGGGGGGGGAGAAAAATATAATGATCGAAAAAACCTTTGAAATTCAATCTATTAAGCTCGCATATTCAGGTTTCTTTGAACTTAATATCCTTCATTTTAAGCATTTACGTTATCAAGGGGGTTGGTCAAAAACCTTTAGCCGTGAGTTGTTTCAACGCGGACAGGCGGTGGTTGTTTTGCTGTATGACAGCGCTGAAGAGCAAGTCATTTTAGTTGAACAATGTCGTGTAGGCGCGGTATTTAATGCACAAACCTCACAAAATCAAGCGCAAGCTTGGTTACTGGAACCCGTTGCAGGGATGATTGATTTGGGTGAATCGGCAGAGGAAGCAGGCATTAGAGAAGCCCAAGAGGAGACGGGTGCGGTTATTCAGGATTTAGAGTACATTTGTAAATTTTACCCCTCCCCAGGTGCTTGCAATGAAATGCTGCACTTATATGCGGCTGAGGTTTCAGCTAACGCAATTGCTGAATATGCGGGGCTTGAGTCTGAAAATGAAGACATTAAAGTGATTAAATTAAGTTTTAATCAAGCCAAACAGATGCTATTGAATGCCGAATTTAATGTGGCCGCCACGTACATTGCCTTGCAATGGCTTTTTTTTCAAAAAAACACTCGGATTAAACCATGACAGACAAACGCTTTAAAGAGACATTTTTTTATCTTTTTAGACACCATCGTATTGAGCCTAAGCTCAACCGCTATGCCGTACTATTAAGTTTGGGTGCGGTGATTGGCTGGCTCTATTTTAGTTTTATTGAAAAATCGTTTGTTGGAAAAATGATTTCGGGCGACGCACTGATTGTCGATTTAGTCTTGGGGTTGCCGCTTGTTCTAATGTTCACCATTATTGTGTATGCATGTGCTTATTGGTCTTGCAAATTACTTATTATTTTTTTGCTGCCTCAAGCGCTTATTCCTTATCAACGAGAAGATCCAAAGCAAGAAGCGGAAACTCAGCGTCAAGAAGAGGCGCATGGCAAAAACTACTGGAATAAAACAAATTCCGACTCGGTGGATGACCCTGTCAGAATGAAAAATGAAAATTCACATGATTCAAAGTAGCGGCACAGCTGTTTGTCCTTTATGAGCATTCAAGCGGTTAAAACAGAATCGTCTCTGCTGTTAAAGTTGGCATTACCCATTTTATTTGCACAGCTGGCATTAACAGGATTAGGTGTCGTGGATACCCTAATGTCGGGGCAGGTTGGTACTGATGACCTTGCCGCAATAGGTTTAGGCACTAGTATCATGTTGCCTATTTTTATGTTTTCAACAGGCATTCTACTTGCCATTACGCCACTGGTCGCCAAGGCCGTAGGCGAATCTAAACCTCAACAAATTACCCGCTATTTAAATCAAGGCGTGTGGTTATCACTGCCGCTCGGCCTGTTAAGCCTTTTTGCTTTAATGAATTTAGAGTGGGTGTTAGATCTGTTGAGTTTAAACGCGACCGTGTACCAACTCACACAAGATTATCTGTTTTACATTGCCTTTGGTATGCCAGCGATTGCACTCTATCAAGTATTGCGTTTTTTTTGGGAGGGCTTAGGCACAACCTTACCCACCATGTGGATTAGTTTTTTTGCACTGCTGTTAAATATTCCTTTAAATGCCATTTTTATCTATGGATTTGGTGTTATTGAACCGATGGGTGCGGCAGGCTGTGGCGTTGCCAGCAGTATCGTGATGTGGATGATGTTGTTGTTAGGGATTTTATATGTTTTAAAATCAAAGCTAACGCGGCCTTTTATTCTTCTTAAAAATGTCTTTTGCATTCACTGGAAATTGGGTTTGATTCCTATCCTAAGTTTAGGTATTCCTACAACCTTTGCCTTGCTGTTTGAAGTAAGCCTTTTTAGTATGATTGCGCTGTTTGTCGCCCCTTTAGGCTCGGTTGTGATTGCAGGGCATCAAATTGCCATTAACTTTACCTCCCTTGCGTTTATGGTGCCTTTGAGCTTTGCGATGGCGCTTACGGTTCGAATCGGGCTAGGCTATGGCGAGCACAATCAGGCGCAATTGCGCATCAGTTTAATGACCGGCTTTCTCTTTGCCGTGGTACTGGGAGTACTGCTTGCGATTGTCAGTTATTTTTTAAGAATGGAGATTGTGGATTTATACTCAAATGACCACGAGGTGCTCTATTTAGCCGCATCACTGCTTGTGTTTGCCGCCATTTATCAAGTGTTTGATGCCATTCAAGTAACCGCAGCGGGTGCATTAAGAGGCTTTCATGACTCACAAATCACGATGTTGGTTACCTTTATTAGTTACTGGGGGGTTGGTTTAGGCTTGGGCTATGTTTTTGCATTTACCGATTGGGTTTTTGAGCCAATGGGCGTTCAAGGGTTTTGGCTGGGGATTGTGTTAGGGCTGTTACTGGCTGCAATTTTACTGCCTCTGAGATTAAAAAGGGTATACCGCCTTGCTTTTAGAAAATGAATCACCTCAAACTGCCTGTTTATGTGGGTCAGAAAAACCGTATCACCAGTGCTGTTTTCCTTTTCACTGTGGAGAGCGTTACCCAGAAACCGCAGAACAGCTTATGCGCTCTCGTTATGTGGCCTATGTAAAACAGTTAAGCCCTTATTTATTGCAAACGTGGTGCTTGAAAAATCGACCCGAAAACATTGAATTTGATCCTAATATTATTTGGAAAAAACTAACCATACACAGTAAAAAGAAAGGGCGTAAAAAAGACCGAGAAGGTTGGGTCAGTTTTAGTGCAACCTATGAAGCCTCGTTTAATATTTTACAGCTTAAAGAAAAAAGCTTTTTTGTAAGGGATAAAGACCTGCACTGGTGTTATGTTAGCGGTTTATTTGAACCCTTGTAGGTGGGGGGGGGAGAAAATTTTCTATTTTTGTCAGTCGTCATTTTTCCTTTTCTCAAGCGTCTGTTTTTCTTGATTTTTTCGTGCAATCTCATCCCAATCAAT
>JAMOLY010000280.1 GCA_027068835.1 Thiomicrorhabdus sp.
GAAGTTAAATCATGGTTATCGTTTGCATTACAAAAAATCGAAGAGTTACAGGTTTTGGCTAGTGCTTTAAATAATGGAAGAGCGAGTGTTGCAGAAGAATTAGAAAACAATGCTCAAACAATCGAAACAAGAAAACAATCAAATCGTGTGCATGATCAAAAAGTAAAAGAGCGTGTTAGTCAGTTGGACAGTGCCTTAGAAAATAGAAAATCTAAGTACCAAATACGTGCAGAGTTACATGATAAAAAGTTTAATCTGCCACTATATCCTACGACTACAATCGGCTCTTTTCCTCAAACTCAAGAGATAAGGCAAGCACGTCGAGATTATAAAAATGCACAAATAACAGAGAATGCCTATCAAACTCAAATGAAAAAAGAGATAAATCTTTGTGTGGATGAGCAAGAGGCGCTGGGCTTAGATGTATTTGTGCATGGCGAGCCGGAGCGCAATGATATGGTTGAATATTTTGGAGAGCAACTTAGCGGCTATGCCTTTACGCAATTTGCTTGGGTGCAGTCTTATGGTTCTCGCTGTGTGAAACCACCGATTATTTATGGTGATATTTCAAGGCCCAAAGCAATGACGGTTGAATGGGCTAAATATGCACAAACTCTTACTGATAAACCGATGAAAGGTATGCTGACAGGGCCAGTCACTATTTTAAATTGGTCGTTTGTTCGTGACGATCAACCACGATCTGAAACCTGTTTACAGCTGGCATTTGCTATCAGAGACGAGGTGTTAGATTTAGAAGAGGCGGGTATTCATATTATTCAGATAGATGAGGCGGCGTTACGTGAAGGGTTGCCACTAAGAAAGTCACAATGGCAGGCATATCTTGATTGGGCGATTCAGGCATTTAGAATCACAGCGAACGGTGTTGAAGACAGTACGCAGATTCATACGCATATGTGTTATTCAGAGTTTAATGACATTATCGCTGCAATTGCGGATATGGATGCGGATGTGATTACCATTGAAACATCGCGTTCTGATATGGAATTGTTGGATGTGTTTGATGAGTTCCAGTACCCGAATGAAATTGGTCCTGGGGTTTATGATATTCATTCGCCTAATA
>JAMOLY010000281.1 GCA_027068835.1 Thiomicrorhabdus sp.
ATGGCTTGAGTTAAACATCTTTAAAGACATTGAACAAGCTCAAAACCAAGCAACAAAATGGTTATGGACTTACAATAACGAACGACCTCATTCAGCGATTGGCGGTGTGCCACCAAGATACAAGCTGAAAAAAATTTAGCCTTCTACTTTTAACTTCGGTTATAAATGGGGGGATTACATTATGGGATTTTTTCGTTGCTTTAAGGGTGCTTTGGATCGGTTTTTTGAATGCTATCTCTGCTAATATCGGGCATCACATCTGTTAAACGATCATAGCGTTGACTGAGTAGTGATTTGAATATAGTGGTGTATTCTAAAACGGCTTTAACATAGGCACGTGTTTCACTGAACGTGATGGCATCTACCCATTGGTCTGCGGGCAAACTTCCAGCTTTGGGCAACCAGCGATCCACTCTATTTGGCCCTGCGTTGTAAGCGGCCGTGGCGAGTACTTTGTTTCCATTGTACTTTCCGCTTAGGTAGTTTAGATAGGCGCTGCCGAGTTCAATGTTGTTTTTAGCTTGCGTAAGTTTTTTATAGGAAACATTTTTTCTTCCTAGCTTTTGACTGACGTATTTAGCTGTTTTAGGCATGATTTGCATCAATCCTGTTGCCCCAACGGGTGATTTTATATCGACAGAAAAAGCACTCTCACGGCGCATAATGCCGTAAACCCAAGCGGGATCAATATTGTTTTTTTCGGCATGTTGCATTACGGACTCTTTAAAAGGGGTTGGAAACCTTAAATGCAGTGCGTTCCAATCTTTGGCTTTGGCCATAGAGCGAATCGCTTGCGCGTGCTGTTCCCACTGATTGGCAAGGACACCGACTACTTGAAATTCATCTTTGTCTACCTTGTTTAGTAGCTGATACCATTCACGTTTGGTACTGAGTGGCCAATCAATAGCAAGCAGTTCTTGAATGCGTTGCAGTTCGGGGTATTTTTTAATAAGAACTTGAGTGTTTACTTTTTTAATGGGATTGGGATTGAACTGGTAAGGCAAGTTTAATCGATCCGCCGATAGAAAGGCATAGTAGTTACGGTTTTTAGCGAGCTTTTGAAACAGAACTTTAGCGTGTTCGGTTTGCCCTGTGGCCTCTTGCGCACGCGCTTTCCAGTAAACCCATTGATTGGCTTCTTGATCTTTGGAAGACATAAGTTCTATGGCATCGAGTAAATCCAGCCAATTGGATTGTTTGAGTGCAATTTGTGCTTGCCAACGTAAGGTTTCTTCGGTTTTATGCCCGTTAGTATTTACTTCGCTTAACAATTTTTTAGCTTGCGGGGCGTATCGATAAGCGGTTCTGAGGGCTATTTTTTGATTTAACGCCAAAAACTGGTCTCTGTTTAAACCATATTGCTTGTAGTACTTATCAAGGGATTGCTTAGCCAGTGTGCTGTTTTTTGATGCTAAATAGCGCACGCCTTGTGTAAATATTTTTTTACGGATAGGGGGGGGTAAAAAACTTGGGAGAGGTTTGGCAACAAGGTTCGGTTTTTTGTAAACTTTTAGCCAGTGTTGAAATGCCTTTTGTTCTTTTTGAGATAGGTCTTTGCTTAAGGTTTTAGCCAGCTTGGTTTTGCGTTTGTTCATGGCGAGACTGATTCGGTTCCAAATCATTGTGCCTGAGAGTTGTTTGTGTTTGCGTAGTAATTTATCAAGCGGGCGGCAAGCTGTGTTTAATCCTGTGCTATTCTCCCAGATAGGCTTGGCGTATTTTAATGCCGTGCTTAATTGCTTTCGGTTAGCAAGCGCTTGGATGTTATAGCATTGCAGGTTGATATTTTTTTGTGGGGTGTATTCTTGTAAATAGGTCGTCCAAAACCCCGTTTTCGCAAGGTGCGTTAACCACTTTCGGTAGAGCATTGAACCCAAATAGTTATCTTGGTTGTCGGTAATAAATTGTTTTATCAGGGGTTTGGGTGTGTTTTTAAAATTGCGACGGTAGTCGTGGTACAGCACATACGGGTAAAGGGAGTAATTTTTTAATTTACGCTTGTAGTTTGCAATGGCTTTACGGTCACTGTTTAAAATAGCTTGGTAAGCATTTAAAAAATCTTGTTGAGACTGAGTGAGTGTTTTATTTTGTGCTTGAATGGGAAAAGAGAGGCTTAATAAAAAAAAGAGCCATATCCCTATTATTTTTTTCGTATAAAAATGCTTTTTTATAGGGAGGCATACGAAAGGGCAGAGGGGACACTTTTTTGAACAGTTCATGTTTTTTTAATGCCTTAAATCGGAATTTTTAACACTTGCCCAGGTTTTAAATAGGCTTTAGTGGACAGATTATTATACTTGGCGAGTGTGCGGGTTGATATTTTATTTTTTTTAGCAATCTTCCATAAATTGTCACCCGATTTTATTTTGTATCGTGCAAATGAATTGGTTTTTTTGTTGGTTTTCCAAACGGTTAGCTTCATTCCAGGTTGAAGGGTTTTAGATTGAGAGATGTTGTTCCAACGTGCTAGTTTTTTAGTGGTTACATTGTATTTTTGTGCAATACTCCATAAACTTTGTCCTTTTTTAAGAGTAACGGTCATTTTTTGACGTGTTTGTTTTTGGGGCTTTGTTGCAAGCTGAGTTGAAGTGGAGTTTGTTTCCACTGCATCATCACTGAGAATCGGAATCAATAGCGTTTTACCTGCTCGAATGCGATGACTTTTCATGTTGTTGAGCTTTTTAATCTCTTTTTGAGAGGTTTTATATTTTTGCGCAATAAGGCCTAAACTTTCGCCACGTTTAATCGTATGCCTTTGCCACTGAATATCAAATAAACTTGGGGTGGAAGCAATGCGATTCTTAAAGTCATTTACTTTATCTATGGGCAGTAACACTTGGTAAGAGCCATTAGGGGGGGTAATTTTTGCTAAATACCCCGAGTTAAGCTGAGAAAAAGTGGTTTTTGAAACCTGTGCTAATTGCCTCGCTTTTTTTAAATTAATTTGTTTTGGCAGTTCTACGGTTCCAAAAAACGGGCTGTTATCAATGGGTTCTAAATCTATTTTAAAGTTATCTGCATGGTTGATGACATGCGATACCGCCAGTAACCGTGGCACGTATTTTTGAGTTTCTTTAGGAAGGTAGGGGCTTATATCCCAAAAGCTGGGGGACGTGTTGAGTGATGCACTAGATTGAGCTTTATTGTATTTACGAATGGCTTTGCGGATAGTTCCAGGGCCTGCATTGTAAGAGGCTAATGCCAATAGCCAGTCATTATCGTTTACTTTGTAAAGTTTTTGCAAGTAGTCTAATGCGGCTTGAGTACTTTGAATAATATCTTGACGACCGTCGTACCACCAGCTTTGCTCTAATCCATATATGCGCCCTGTACTGGGGATAAATTGCCACAATCCATTCGCTTCTTTATTAGAGCGAACCGTCGGTTGAAAGCCGCTTTCTATAATTGGGAGTAGTGCTATCTCGTAAGGCATGTCTCTAAGCTGAACTTGGCTGAGTATATAGTGTAGATAGGGTTTGGCACGCAGACTGACCGTTTTTAAATAGTTGGGTCTTTGTGTAAAGTAGTCGATATGAGACTCGTACTTTCCAAGATGATTAATGGATAAATGGAATTTATGTTGCATTTCTTGCCAAATAATGGGGTAAAAAGTGCGATTAATATCGAGCTTATGTGCCTCTTCTGACGTGATATCTGGTGAGTGCTGCTGTAATCTCTTTGGGGATGACGACGCGGTAATGAGAGCGGGGCTAAATGCGTTTTGAGTACTTTCTGATTTTTGAGGGGCGTTGTAAGAGATAAGAGGTAATGTGATGCAGCTGGATAAACAGAGCACACTCCCAAGCCCTAATGCCATCTTAGCAGTTAGGTAAACGTGTTTTTTTAATGTTAACGTATTTGATATTAAATTATTTTTTTTCATAGTTCTGTATTTTTAGTAAGCACGCTTAAAAAGGTTAGCTTTGTTGGTCGTATTGATCCTTCCAAGCACGAAGGGTTTTAAATAGGCTGGCAACATTATCATTTGCGCCTCGTTTGAGCAGTTGTGTTTTAACCTCTGGCAAGTCAAAACGTAAAAAAGGGTTGGTTTGCTTTTCTAGTTTTAAGGTTCCTAATGGTTGGGTTTGAATGGTGGGGTAATGAACGGTTAAATTTGTTAAACGTTGTTGTAAATCGAGGTTGTTAGGCTCGACCTGAACGGCAAAGTTTACGTTATCTTGGGTGTATTCATGCGCACAATAAAAAGGCGTATGGTCGGGTAAGTTTCTGAGTTTAATTAAGCTTTGGCTAAACTCATCAACGGTTCCACCCAGCAATCGCCCACAACCTGCGGTAAATAAACTATCGGCACAAAAAAGTGCTTGATCGTTGTAGTAGCTAATGTGATCAGGCGTGTGACCTGGGGTTTCTAACACTTTTAAGGTAAAATTACTTGTAAGCTCAACCCTTTCGCCTTCAGACAAACGTATCTGAATACACGCATTGTTGGTTTTTTGACCTCCAAATACCGTGGCATTTGGGTACGTTTGTTTTAAGGCAGGAATGCCATCAACATGGTCAAAGTGGTGGTGGGTAACCAAAATACCTTGCAACTCTAAATCGTGCTGTTTTAAAAAATCAATGACTTGTTGAGACTCTCCAGGGTCAATGACCCACGCTTTAGTGTCCTGGTAAAGTACCCAGATATAGTTGTCGTAGGTTCCAACAAGCGCAGGAAGTCCGATAATTTTCATAGAGATAACGAGTAAAATGATTATAATTTGAGGGGTATTCTAACATGAGTCACAGATAAACTTATTGCTAGAAATACGGAGTTTACACAAAACAGGAGAATAAAGCGTGAATCAAGGGTTTCAGCAAGCACTCAGTCATTGGGCATTAACTTTAAACGGAAGTGCCATTTTTGAAGAAGAGAAGATTCTGTTGAATGGTGCGATTAAAAATTTATTTGGCTATTATTGTGTACAGTTGGGAGCGCCTACACAAGAGAGTTTTATGGCGGAAAGCCGAATTCAATATAAAGTTTTAGTCGCCTCTGACCTTAAAGAGGGGGGGGAAGAATTTGATTCGCATAGCCATTTTGTAAAAGCAGATCTTGATTATTTGCCCATTGCAAAAGAGAGCACTGATGTTGTTTTGTTGCCCCATGCATTGGAAATTGCTGAGGATCCTTATTATTTGCTAAGGCAGGTGGATGCTATGTTGCGTCCAGAAGGGCATATGGTCATTACAGGATTTAATCCAATTGGTTGTTTGGTGATGCGGTTTCGTTTTTTTAAAAAAGAGGCGATATTTCGTCAAGCAAAACTGGAGCGATTGAGTCAACTGAAAATATGGTTAGAGGTACTGGGATACGATATTCAACTGCAACGCTACAGTACCGTTACTTGCTTTGCACAAAGAGAGCACAAAACACGCCGTGTTCTTGTTCTGGTGTGGATTGAAAAATATTTATCAAAATTGGGGTTGCAGTTTGGTAATGTGTATTGCCTAGTGGCTAAAAAGCGTGTAGACAGCCCAACTTTAGTGGGTGCAAAATGGCATATGCCCCGTTGGCGTGTTACGCCAACTAAACGGCCTGTGTCTGTGGCTCGCAATAACCGTATTAAAAAGTAAACACTGCCGCTATGGATTCAAAATAAATTACTCTGTTCATGTAATCCCCCCATTTATAACCGAAGTTAAAAGTAGAAGATTAAACCTTTTCCAGCTTGTATCTTGGTGGCACACCACCAATCGCTGAATGAGGTCGTTCGTTATTGTAAGTCCA
>JAMOLY010000282.1 GCA_027068835.1 Thiomicrorhabdus sp.
AGTCTTACAAACAGAAGGTGAGCTTTGACGAGTCTCAAACTGTTTTGATGGAAGAGCTAGATATACCTGAGCTTATTAAAAAACGGGTAGACCGTTTTAAGCCGGAATTACGTGAACATTACAGTGGTCTACTAACCCGTATGGTAAGGGTGCTAAGGGTTAGAAATTATTCTAGTCGTACGGAAGAGTCTTATCTTACTTGGGCTAATAAATTTTTGTGGTTCATCAACGGTGTTAGAGAAGACAAGATTAATAGTAAGCATGTGAGGGAGTTCCTTGAGTATCTTGCGATAGATCGTAAGGTTGCACCGAACACTCAAAAACAGAGCCTTAATGCATTGGCATTTTTATTTAAATATGGTTTAGAGCGAGAGTTGGGTGAAATTGGTGATTTTATTAAGGCTCGCCCTATTCATCATTTGCCTGTGGTTTTATCACGAAAGGAAGTTAAGCGTTTATTTGAGCAGTTATCAGATAAACATTCTCTGATGGCGGGCTTGCTTTATGGGTCTGGCTTACGCTTGATGGAGTGTGTTCGTTTGCGTGTTCAGGATATTGATTTTGATTATATGCAGATTATGGTGAGGAATGGTAAGGGTTTTAAGGATCGCGTTGTACCTTTGCCTGAACGCTTTATTGAGGAGCTACAGGAGCAGATAAAAGAAGTTCAAGCCATACTTCAAGCAGATTTGGCGCTAAATATTGATGGTGTGTTTATGCCTTTTGCTTTGGAGAGAAAATACCCTAAAGCAAGTAAGGAGCTGGCTTGGCAGTTTTTATTCCCTGCAACACGTATTTCAACAGACCAACGCACAGGTAAAACACGTCGCCATCATTTACATGAAACAACGCTGCAAAAAGGGGTGAAAAATGCAGGCAGAAAGGCTGATATTAATAAACGTGTTCATTGCCATGTTTTACGCCATTCTTTTGCAACTCACTTGCTTGAGGCTGGGCATGATATTCGTACTGTGCAAGAGTTATTAGGCCATTCGGATGTTTCAACAACGATGATTTACACCCATGTTTTAAACAAGCCTGGCCTTAGTGTTAAAAGCCCTGTGGATTTTGATTGATG
>JAMOLY010000283.1 GCA_027068835.1 Thiomicrorhabdus sp.
AAGCATCAAAAAAGAGTGCTAAGGCGAGTAAAAAACTGCCCTTAAAACCGGCACGTTCAATAGCTAAGCAAGCACAAGAGAGACGTAAGCAAGATAAGTCCTGTTGGCGGGCAAAACAGAATTTAGAGCAGGTTGATCGTAAATTACGGCGTGGTTATAAGGCAAGTGCAGGCGACCGGCTTCGTGCCAAGCAAGAGCAGTATGAGTCCTATTTAAAAGAGTTCTGCTAAGGAAACTCTGAATAAATCTTTGTTAGAGGTATAGTAAAAAGTGAAGTTATCCCCTGTAAATTGGCGACAAGTGGAGCGTGTTTTTCTTGATATGGATGGCACGCTGCTCGACCTCCATTTTGACAACCATTTTTGGATGCACCATGTTCCAACTCGTTATGCCGAGCAGAATGGGCTAGATTTTGAAACGGCAAAAAATGAGGTGTTGGCACGCTATAAAAAGATGGAGGGGCAATTAGAGTGGTACTGCCTTGACCACTGGAGTGATTCACTTGATCTGGATATTGCGCTGCTAAAAGGGGAGGTTGACCACCTTATTAAAGTACATCCCCATGTACTGGAGTTTCTTGAATTGCTGAAAAAAGTGGGGAAACGGCGCGTGTTAGTCACCAATGCCCACCAAAAGGCTCTACAGCTAAAGATGGAGCGCACCTCATTGGCGGGACATTTGGATGCAGTGGTCTGCGCCCATGATCTACATGTTGCTAAAGAGGATCCTAGCTTCTGGCGAAAATTACAGCGGATTGAACCTTTTGACCCTCGGCATACACTGTTTGTTGATGACAATTTATCTGTGCTTAAATCAGCTAAAAGCTATGGTTTTAACCAGCTATTAGCGATAACTAAGCCGGATAGCAGAGAGCCATCACGTCAAATTGGGCAGTTTCCATCAATCAAAGATTTCTCAGAATTGATCCCCGGGTTACAGCGGATAGCGGTTATTCCTAGATAATTTGAAATTCTGTGTAGATTTTAATTTTGTCTAACAGAGCACAAGTGCTTCTTTGATCTCATAAACTGATATATTTTCTTACTCTTGGCCCAATAAATGTTGTTAT
>JAMOLY010000284.1 GCA_027068835.1 Thiomicrorhabdus sp.
TCAAAATGTCATTCAAATTTTAATACATCAATATGCAACAGATAAGATAAAAGTGAGTGTCTAATTCAATGTTTAGAGTAATAAAGTGAGCACCCGTCATTCTATTTTAGCTGTCGATAAACTTTTAGACAGTAGTAACCCAACAAATAATTCAATTGATAATCTATGGATAAAAGAGATTAACAAAAGAAGAGTAGAGATTGAAAAAGGTGATGTTTCACCGGTTGGTGGAGATGAAGTTTTTGAAAAGATAAAACAAAGGTTTAATGAATAATGACATAGTCATTTTAGCTCTCATGTAACTTAGTAGAAAACAAAACTATTGGAGAGATAGAAAATAACCTACGTTAGCAAATCTAAAAATACATGTAAATTGATTTACATGTATTTTAAACTACTTCGCTCTATTCACCAACAGCCCGCCAAGAACAATAAACAAAATACCGCATAGCGCCGCAATATCGGGAAAGGCATCGCCTAGCATCACCCCAAAGCCAATGGCAAAAGGGATATTCGTGTAGCTTACCACCCCAATGATGGTCGCGTTGGTGCTGGAGTAGGCTTTGGTTAAGAGCCACTGCGAGAGTGTGGATATAATTGCCATCAGCACAATAAACACCCAGACACTCTGTGATTCAGGCATGACAAAGTCACTTACCAAAAACTCCAAGTAGGGTGGTGGGGTGTAGATGCGTGCCAGCAAAAAGAGCAGCAGCGGCAACACGGTACCTGCCATCATAAACGAGAGCACAATTACGCGTGAGTCAAAATGGTCTTTAATTTTGCGAATGGTGGTGTACGCCGCCGCGGCAAAGAACCCGCCCAATACACCCAAAAGGTGGTCGTAACCAATGCTAAAGCCTTGCGGTTTGGTAATGAGAAGCACTCCCACAAAACCAATGAAGAGCGCGATAATGCTTTGACGTGATGCTCTTTCATTGAGCAGTAAAAACGCCAGTATGGCAACAAAAAAGGGCGAGGTTTTGTTCAGGGTAATGGCAACACCCAGCGGAATGGTTGTAATGGTGTAGAAAAACATAATCATCGCGCTAAAGCCCAGCACACCGC
>JAMOLY010000285.1 GCA_027068835.1 Thiomicrorhabdus sp.
CGCAGTCAATGGTTAATTTACAAGATATGCCGTGCTGTTTAAATTCTATGGTTATACGGGGGGGGGGTTGAAATGCTTTGGAACCCAGCTCGTGGGCACAAACAGCGTGCCCACCCTTGGCTAAATATGAGCAGCTTGATCTAAAACTTCAGTGGCCCACTGATTAACACTCTTGCCATTAACTTGAGCCGCTGTGGCTACCGCTGCATGAACATCTGGAGAGACCCGAAGCATCAATTTACCCGAAAAAGGCTTCTGTGCAGATCTACCCGTCTCTTCACTGATTGCAATATAACTATCTACAGTTTCATGAAATGCACCTTCTAACTCATCTACTGCCGCTCCATGGAACCCAACAATATCCTTAATACCCGCTAGGTGCCCAACAAAGATTCGATCCTCTTCGTCATATTCAATATGTGCTGTATAACCTCTGTATTTCATTTTGTTCATTGCATTATGCCTGCTTGCTCTAAAAATTTACGAGCATCTTTTACACGATATCGTAACGCTACTTTATCGGGGTGGGGGCGATGAAAATCAGCTCGAATATCATTTAATACAAAACTAACTGCAGAGCCTGCCCTTTCTGTACGCACCGCGCCTAATGAGAGAAATAACGCCTCAATTTTACGCCACTCAATGTTCCCACTAGCTGGGTTATTGAAAATAAGCTCAAGCGTTTTTCTGTTTTTGCTGTTCATAGGAGCAATGATAGCACATTACGCTATCACTTTAAGTTTCAAAAGAGCCAAGGGTTGGCACAAACAGCGTGTCCACCCTACTCAGTAGTGGTAGCGAAGCTGTGCAATCAACAGACTATCGCTTGTTACTTTATAGACAACTCGATGCTCATCGTTGATACGTCTCGACCAGTAACCCGATAGGCTGTGTTTTAAGGGTTCTGGCCTACCAACGCCTTCATACGGGCTCCGCTCTATCTCTTTAATTAAAGCATTAATTCGTTTCAAAACTGCTTTGTCTGTTTTTTGCCAGTACAGATAGTGAGCCCAGGCATTCGATGAGAACGTAAGGGTCACTCAATCAGCGCTCGTTCAACAC
>JAMOLY010000286.1 GCA_027068835.1 Thiomicrorhabdus sp.
TATTTCCCTCATTTTATCTTCCTTTGATACTCACACTCGGTTCTGTCAAACAGAATGTTTCTTATTCCCTCTGTTAGTCAATACGCACCAGCTGGCTAATTCCGTCGCTTACAAACGCTCCAAATTGTGGAAAAAATATCCTAGGTGCCGTGTTTTAGATAGCAGCCCCATTGGTTTTGAATTATATTTTCACCTATGACGGATACAAAAACAGAGATAGACATTTCACCGCGTCAGAGCTTTGACTTCACCAAAGGGCCTGTTGAGGGGCAAGGCAAAGTTCTGTTGATTGCTTGCGGTGCCCTTGGGCGTGAAATTGTTGATTTGGTTGAAACCAATAATTGGTCCGCTTTTGACATTAGCTGCTTGCCTGCCAAATGGCACAATACACCTGGCCTTATTGTGGATGGTGTACGCAATAAAATCCACGCCGCAAAAGCTCGTTATAAAAGCATCTACGTAGTTTATGGCGATTGCGGCACGGGTGGATTGCTCGACAAAATGTTAGAGGAAGAAGGTGTTGAACGCATTGAAGGCCCTCATTGTTATGCGTTTTTTTCTGGCAAAGACATGGTCAAAAAACATGCCAAAGATGATGTTACCTCATTTTTTCTCACTGATTATTTAGCCAAGCATTTTGACAAATTAATCTGGCAAGGCCTTGGCCTTGATCGCCACCCGCAATTGCTCGAAATGTATTTTGGCAATTATAAAAAGGTTGTATTTTTGGCACAAACCCAAGATGAAGCGCTCCAAACCAAAGCAAAAGCTGCCGCCAAACAGTTAGGCCTTGAATATGAATACCGCTTTACTGGTTATGGCGAACTTGAGGGCGAATTAGGCAAGCGGGCATAATTTGACCGAAAATCCTCCTTTAAATTGTCATAAACATTAAACAATATTTGCTTGTCCTTTTTATATTGAAACAAAGAATAGGCATTTTTATCATGACAACTTGGTTTCTACTTGTCGCAATTGGTGCTTTATCGGGCAGCCTTTTGACTTATGCGCTGATGAATTTGAACGATATTTTAAGTAACCGAATTGATGAAC
>JAMOLY010000287.1 GCA_027068835.1 Thiomicrorhabdus sp.
AAGCAGGCCCAAAAGGCATTTCAAGTTTATTGGTGCCTGCAAATTTAGATGGTATCATTTATGGAAAAAAAGAAGAAAAATTGGGATGGAACTCTCAACCTACACGCCTGATTACCTTTGAGAATGTCCGTATTCCAAAAGGAAATTTGATTGGCGAAGAAGGCCAAGGTTTTACCTTTGCGATGAAAGGCTTAGATGGCGGCCGAATCAATATCGCTTCGTGTTCACTTGGAACGGCACAAGCATCCTTAAAACATGCGCAAGAATACATGTTAGAACGTAAACAATTTGGTAAACCATTAGCTGCATTCCAAGCCTTGCAATTTAAAATAGCAGATATGGCAACTGAGCTTATTGCGGCACGTCAAATGGTGCGCTTAGCTGCCTTTAAATTGGATGAACAAGACCCTAATGCCAGTGCTTATTGTGCCATGGCAAAACGTTATGCAACGGATGTGTGTTTTCAAGTGATTGATGAGGCATTGCAGCTGCACGGCGGTTATGGTTATGTCAAGGATTACCCAATCGAAAGGCATTTGCGAGATGCGCGCGTGCATCGTATATTAGAAGGAACCAACGAGATTATGCGATTGATTATTTCGCGTAAGATATTAGTTGAAGGGGCGATTGAGGTTATTCAATAATGTCCGAATTTGTCCTATTTAATATCATTGAAGGTGAACACGGTAATATTGCCACAATCACAATCAATAAACCCAAAGCCTTAAATGCCATCAATATCGAAATGATTGATGCTATGCAATTGTGTTTGAATAAAGTTGAACAAGACGATGCGATAAAATGTGTGGTAATTAGTGGAGCAGGTGAGAAAGCCTTTTGTGCCGGTGGTGATGTAGTGGGGTTGTATCATTCCATGCAAGAAACCGCTCAAGGTGATGTACCAAAAGTTGCGGCATCATTTTTCACTAAGGAATACAAATTAGACTACCGTTTACACACTTTCTCCAAACCTATAATCGGCTGGGGTGATGGTATTGTTATGGGTGGTGGTATCGGGATATTGGGTGCTTGTTCGCACCGAATAGTGACAG
>JAMOLY010000288.1 GCA_027068835.1 Thiomicrorhabdus sp.
AGCTTAACGATGTTGCGCAATTAGCTACGTTAAAGCATGGTATAGAAAGCCAAAAAGCAATTGATAGTTGTGATGCGGTTGTTCAGCTTCTGCGGGGCGTTAAAATTACGCCTATTTTTTCAACGCGTGCTATTCGCAGTATTAAAATTAGAATTAAATCTATTCGAGAGCAGGAACGAGTGATCGTTGACTTGGTGTTACGTACGATTAAAGTTCCGCGTGCTACTTTTTTGAAGGTTTTTGTGGGATCAGAGACCGACTATGCGATGGTGGATGCGTTAATTAAAAAGTGTCCTAAGCAAGCAAAAGAATTAGAGCTGGCTCGTGATGACATTAAGCGTGCACAAAAACGATTGGCAATGATTTCTAAGGCTGAAAAAATGCCAATTTCTCGTTATAAAGCCATTTATAAAGTGTTAAGTAAGGCAGAAACGAAAGCAAGAGCCGCAAAACGTGAAATGATTGAAGCAAACTTACGTTTGGTTATTTCGATTGCTAAAAAGTACACCAATCGTGGGTTGCAATTTTTAGACCTGATCCAAGAAGGAAATATTGGTCTGATGAAGGCCGTGGATAAGTTTGAGTATCGCCGTGGTTATAAATTCTCAACTTACGCAACTTGGTGGATTCGCCAAGCGATTACCCGTTCAATTGCCGATCAAGCGCGTACCATTCGTATTCCCGTTCATATGATTGAAACCATTAATAAATTAAATCGTATTCAGCGTCAATTGCTACAAAAAATGGGGCGTGAACCGACGCCAGAAGAGCTGGCAGAAGAGATGGAAATGCCAGAAGATAAAATTCGTAAAGTAATGAAAATTGCCAAAGAACCGATTTCGATGGAAACCCCGATAGGAGATGATGAGGATTCTTCATTAGGTGATTTTATTGAAGATTCGAATATTTTATCCCCCCAAGATGCAGCAGACTCAGAAGGTATGAGCGAAACGGTGCGGGAGATGTTAAATACCTTAACACCACGTGAAGCGAAAGTACTGCGTATGCGTTTTGGTTTGAGCATGAATACAGATCATACTTTGGAAGAGGTAGGCAAGCAGTTTGATGTGACGCGTGAGCGAATTCGTCAAATAGAAGCGAAAGCATTGCGTAAATTACGTCATCCAAGTCGTGCAGAGCGTTTAAAGAGCTTTTTGGATTAAGGTTTGAGTTAACAGGCTGTGAGTTGAACCTGAGAATCGGCATGAATGTCTTTGTTTTACACAGTTAGGATTACATTCTCGGTGAAAATACATCAACGTTAACAGGAACTTTGGATATACAGAAAGGGCTTTGTTCAGCAGTCCACATTGATATTTATTTGGCGACTAAACATTGTTTTTTTGGTTACAGAAGGTGTGTTGCATGGTCGCCATCAGCTGCAAAATATTATGATCTCGTACTCGGCATAAAATTTTACTCCCCTCTCTGCGGGAAACAATAATCTCTTTCTCTCTTAATATATCAATATGTTGAGAGATATTACTTTGTGTTGTGCCAACTTGTTTAACAATTTCCATTACAGGCAATTCGTTGTCACCAATAACGCATAATATTTTTAAGCGTAGAGGGTGTGCCATGGCTTTAAGGGCTCTGGATGCTTTATTGATGTTTTCTTCTTTCATTTCAAAAGTTATATTTTTTTGCACGCTCATAATTTTTATCTTTCTTTTTGCTTCATTTTTTTAATTGTGTCATTTTTTTATAAAAAACACAAAAATAGAGCCAATATGGCATGTTTATGTCATAAATTTCATAATGTAGTTATAATTTTTATAGCTTTACTAATTTTACCATGATAGGCTTTTAGCTTTCATGGTAACGAATACCTAATTTGGAGAGTTTGGTGAGTACAACGGGAATTAAAAAAGTTTTATGGATTAGCTTAGGCGCTATATTGGGAGGTATGGCAGTTGTTGGTACAACGGTTTGGGCGGATCGTGAAGAGGTGATTGTAAATGATCAAAATGCAACCGTACTGTCTTTGCCTTTAAAGGAGCTAAGGGGGTTTGTTGAGGTTTTTGAACGAGTATCTAATGATTATGTCGATGAAGTTGATGATAAGAAATTATTAGAAGGCGCGATTAGTGGCATGTTGTCCAGTTTAGATCCTCATTCTGCTTACTTGCCACCAAAAGATTACAAAGAGATGGAAGAGCACACCACAGGAGAATTTGGTGGCTTAGGGATGGAAGTGGGTATGGAAGATGGGTTTGTCAAAGTCATTTCACCTATCGATGACACGCCTGCGCAGGCTGCAGGCATTAAAGCGGGTGATTTGATTATCAAATTAGCGGATGAGCCTGTGAAGGGTAAAACCTTAGGTGAAGCGGTTAAAATTATGCGCGGTAAACCAGGTACGGAGCTGGAGTTAACCATCATCCGAAAAGAAGAAGATGCTCCGTTGACGATTAAAATTGTTCGAGCCATTATTAAAGTCAAAAGTGTTAAGCAACGTATGTTGAAAAACGGGGTTGGGTATTTAAGAATCAGCCAGTTTCAAACAAGAACGGGTGGTGATGTAAAAAAAGCAATGAAAATACTTAATACTGAAAATGGTTCTGAATTGAATGGATTGGTTTTGGATTTACGTAATAACCCAGGGGGTGTTTTGCAGGCAGCCATTCAAGTGTCCGATGCATTTTTAAACGATGGACTCATTGTTTACACTGAAGGGCGTATTAAGCATTCACAAATGCGCTTTGAATCGAAAAATGGCGATTTGATGCAAGGCAAACCGATTGTGGTTTTGATTAATGAAGGTTCTGCATCTGCATCTGAAATTGTCGCGGGTGCATTGCAAGACCAAAAACGTGCGTTAATTGCTGGACGTACTAGCTTTGGTAAAGGCTCGGTACAAACATTATTGCAACTTAACAATGGTGCTGCAATTAAAGTGACAACGGCACGTTACTACACGCCTTCAGGACGTTCCATTCAAGCGGAAGGCATTGTGCCTGATGTAGAGATTGCGTTGGTTAAGTTAGAAAAATTAGAAGCCAGTAAGTTTGGAAACATTAAAGAGAAAAATTTAACGGGGCATTTAAGCAATGGTCACGGAGAGTCTAAGCCAAAAGAAAATAAAGAAAGCACTGAGACAGATGAAGAGAAAGAGAAGGCGGACGAATTAAAAGAGTTGCTGGATAAAGATTATGAACTGGATGAAGCTTTAAGATTGATTAAAACCATGACGTTGGCACAAGAAATGGTTAAGAAATAAGTATTTATCCAGATAAATGAAATAAAATAGATCAAGTTCGGTCTAGTTAAATGTATGTAAATTTTTTTAAATTTAATGAATATTACAAATGGAGTTATTTATGGCAACACGTAGAGATTTTTTAAAATTAGCGGGCGCATCATTAGTGGGTGTAACAGGCGTGGCCTCAGCTTCAGAAAACCCTTTTGGGCTTAAAAAAATGGAGTCGGGTTATACGCAAGTTGCTATGGAAGGCAAATGTGGCGAAGGTAAGTGTGGTGGCAAATCAAAGCATGCTGATGATAAGCTCGAACATGGAGAGGGTAAGTCACATTTCAAGCATAAGGAAGGCAAGTGTGGTGAAGGTAAATGCGGTGGTAAATCAAAGTCCATGGAAGGTAAATGCGGCGAAGGTAAGTGCGGCGGTAAACCCAAGTCCACGGAAGGTAAATGTGGTGAAGGCAAGTGTGGTGAAGGCAAGTGTGGCGAAGGCAAGTGTGGCGAAGGCAAGTGTGGCGGCATGAAAGACTAACAACAGTTTTTTATTCGTGACTAATAACGCCTCTGAACTGATTTAATTACGGTTTTTAGAGGCGTTTTTTTTATGTAAAATTTGTGTCACATTGAGGTTTGATTGAATGTCAAAATCAACACGCCACTACCCCGTTTCAGGGGCAGGTTTAGGGTTAAGAAGAGATTTTTTGGATGAGATTTTTAATGATCCTGAATTTAATATCGACTTTATGGAAGTGGTGCCTGAAAACTGGGTGAATTTTGGTGGGCAAAAAGGACGACAGCTCAAAGCATTGACCGAACGATTTACCTTTGTAGCGCACGGTCTATCACTGGATTTAGGCGGCACACGCCCACTCGATGAAGCGTATATTCTCACTTTAAAATCTTTTTTTAAAACACATAATATTCAAACCTATACCGAACATTTAAGTTACTGCGGTGACAGCGGTCACTTGTATGACTTGATGCCCATTCCCTTTACCGAAGAGGCCGCGCATTATGTGGCCACGCGTATTCGACGAGTTCAGGAGTTATTGGAGATGAAAATGGGGATTGAAAATATCTCATTTTACGCCATGCCCTGTCAAGAATTAACTGAATTGGAGTTTATTAATGCGGTACTGGCAGAGGCGGATTGTGGCTTATTGCTGGATGTCAACAATACCTATGTAAACGCCATCAATCATCATTATGATGCATTGGAGTACATTCAGTCCATGCCGACCGAACGCCTAATGTACCTGCATATGGCGGGGCATTTTGATGAGGCGGATGACCTCAAAATTGACACCCACGGTCAAGACGTGAAACAGGAAGTTTGGTCGTTGCTTGAGAAAACCTATCAGTATCACGGCGTAGTCCCCACTCTGTTAGAGCGAGACTTTAATATCCCCCCTTTGTCTGAATTAATGCAAGAGGTGGAGCAAATTCGTGGCTATCAAAAAGGCAGGGAGGCGCAATATGTCAGCTGATTCAAACACTGCATTGCCGTATTTTCAGCGGTTACAATTGCAATTTTCGGCGCATATTCGCGACCCTCAAAATACGGTTTACGCCCCAGAAGGCGAGCAACCGATTGAGTCTCGGCGTTTAATTGCCTACCAAGAGTTATTTTTTAACAATATAGAAAGTTTTTTCACCCAAATTTTTCCCGTCTGTTCCGATATTTTAGGTAAAGAAAGGTGGCTGGAAGTTTTGCGTGAATACATGGTCAAACACGATGCGCATACGCCTCTGTTTCATGAGCTAGGCCAAGAATTTTTACAATTTTTAGATGCTGAGTTTGAGGCACAAGCGGGTGACTCGCCTTTTTTATTGGAGTTGGCGCACTATGAGTGGGTTGAGTTGGCGTTGAGTGTTTCCCCTGAACTTGACTTTGAGGGGGGGGATAAAATATCAGCAGCGCAATTAGATTGGAATCAGTCGTATCAACTTTCTCCTGTGGCGTGGCCGTTGGCGTATGAGTGGCCTGTGCATCGTTTGTCATCGAACTACCAACCCAAACAAAAGCCAGAAGAGGCGAGTACGCTTTTGGTGTATCGTTATCTGGATCAGGGCGATGCTGTGGATTCAATACCACAAGAGAAGATTGAATTTATAGAATTAGCGCCTTTGTTGCATCAGTTTTTAATGGCACTTGAGTCCGCGCCAATAGCAAAAGAGGCATTTGAAGCCGTCGCCAAACCGTATTCTATTCCAGAAGAGCAGTTACAAACCTTTGCGGAACAAACTTTACATGAGTTAGTTTCATTGAATATCTTACGCCCCACGTGTTAAATGGATCGTTTGGAAACGTTTTGAATAAATTTTCCCCCCCCCTCATTCAAGGGTCATTTTGGCTCTCTGTTTTTAAACATTTTAAA
>JAMOLY010000289.1 GCA_027068835.1 Thiomicrorhabdus sp.
GAAAAAGCCTTAAATTTACTCAACGAGGAATCGGGGAAGCACTTTGACCCCAAATTAATTGAGCTATTTATGGCCTCTCTCCCAGAAATTTTAGAGATCAAACAATCATTTCAAGAAAAGTAAGCGCTTCTACAAGCTAAAGCATCGTTCCGCTCTATTTTTTAACGTGATACACATTCAAACGATCAATGCCATTTAGTTTTTCAAGCGCCTCATCAAATTCATACCGCTCCACACACACCACCACCCGTTGAATTTGTTTTGCTACGTCGCCATCAGGAAAAGCGGGCGCAAGTGCTTCCAATACTTCAACGGCATCGGCATCGTCCTCTTCCAGTAGATGAATTAAACGTGATAATAGCGTCGCAATCTCTTCCGAGGACAAGGTTTCCGTAGCAAGGCTTGCATTTTCTTTTTGAACACCTTGTAGCCCCTCATGTAAACTATGCAAAATTAACTGTAATTGTGTGGCAAGGTCTTCCAATGAAGAGAATGCGTCTTTTCCCTCTTCAATCAACTGTTCAACGGTTCTTGCCCTCTCCTCCAATGCTGAAGCGCCAATGCTGCCTGCAAGCCCTTTTAAAGTGTGCACCTCTCTAGTTGCCTTTGAGACATCCTTGTGGTCTAGCGCATCTTGAATACGCGCAATCACATCACTTTGGCTCTCTTTAAACTTCGTTAAAATTTTAAGATATAACGTCTCATTTCCGCCTACACGTCGTAATCCCAAAGAGGTATCCAGCTCTGGCAGTGCAGGAATTAAAGAAGACGTTGAAATTCTTCGGGAGTGCGTCTCTTTTTCAGCCACCTTTATTGAGGTATTTAAAATCCATTTACCCAACACTCTAAACAGCTCTTTGACATCAATGGGTTTCGAAATATGATCCACCATCCCGACTTTTTCAGCACGCTCTTTATCTCCCACCATCACATTTGCCGTCATAGCAATTACGGGTAATGTTTGAAAACGAGCTTGCAGACGAATTTTTTTAGTGGCTTCATAACCATCCATAACGGGCATTTGAACGTCCATGAGCACCACACTGTACTTAATTGGATTTTGATCCAGCATGTCTAATGCCACCTGACCATTCTCCGCAATATCCACTTCAACACCTTGGCTTGCAAGCAGTTCTTCTGCAACTTGTTGGTTAATTTCATTGTCTTCCACCAACAAAACATGCGCCCCTTGAATGTGCTCAACCACATTCAGAGTATCTTTTTCTGGTTGATAGATCTCTTTATAGTGAAACACCTCTAAAATTGCATTTAACAATCCCGATGGATTCACGGGCTTCACTAAATACGCTTCAATTCCAACGTTTTGAGCTTGTTCCATGGCCTCTTCACGACCGTAGGCCGAGACCATAATTACTTTAGGTGTAATCTTTAGCTCTTTTGAAGCATGAATCAACTGTGTGGTTTCAATCCCATCTAAATTTGGCATTTTCCAATCCATAAAGACCAATTGATAAGGGTCTTTTGCCTCAATCAGCTCTACTAAAGATTCCGCACCACTGGCCGCCTCGCCCACACAAAAACCAAAAGATTCTAAATAACGTACTAAAATCATGCGGCTGGTTGCATTATCATCCACCACTAAAATGTGCATGGTTTTTAACTCATTTGGCAATACTTGAGCGTAGCGATACCCTCCCCTTGTTCCCATTAAAAACTGCGCGGTAAATGAAAAAACAGACCCTTTACCCAGTTCAGATTCGACCTGAAATTCCCCCCCCATCATTTCAACCAATCGTTTTGAAATGGTTAGCCCCAGCCCTGTTCCTCCATATTTACGACTGGTTGAACCATCCGCCTGACTAAATGCCTGAAACAACGTGGATAACTGCTTAGGGTTCATTCCTATGCCCGTATCTCGAACTGAAAATTTTAATACCACACCGTCATCAATGTAGTGATCCACGTCAATTGAGATTGCCACCTCTCCCGCACTGGTGAACTTTATGGCATTGCTTGCGAGGTTAATTAACACTTGATTTAAACGCAACGGATCGCCTTTTAAATTTAAGGGCGTATCTGGGTTCATGTCCACAACCAATTCCAGCTCTTTTTCCTCTGCTTTTACTAAGGTGACATTAGAGAAATCTTCAATCACCGAAATCAAGTCAAACTCCACCTGCTCCATGTCCATTTTGCCCGCTTCAATTTTAGAAAAATCTAAAATATCATTAATGATGGTCAATAAATTATTAGCAGAGCTGGAAATTTTAGTTAAATAACTGCGTTGTTTTCGGTCTAAATCGGTATTTAATGCCAAATAAGACAGGCCAATCACCGCATTCATTGGGGTGCGAATTTCATGACTCATATTGGCTAAAAAATCACTTTTTGCTCGTGTTGCGGCTTCTGCGGCCTCTTTTGCCTCCATAAGCTCTAGTTCAATTTTATGTTGTTTGGTAATGTCTTGTGATACGCCATACATATCCTTTGGACGACCGTCGTCTCCCATAGAGACGCGACCCGAGGCATGAATCCAAACCACATTGCCATCAATGGGTCGTTTGTATGCAAAAATAGCGTCAAACATTGGCACTTCACCATTAATCGCTTTTTGAAAAGCATCTAAGGTTTCATTGGCAACCTCTTCATCCGCCAAACGCGCATTTTCAAACCACTCTTCCATCATCAAGTAACGCCAATCGGGCGGACGAGGTAGGTCACCAAAAATACTGGCGGCTCGCTCAGAAGAGTAAATCCAACCTTGATCACTGTCAGACCCTATTAATGGAATATGCCAATACCCAGAGTGGGTTAAATTCAATGCTTGATCAGACTTAAAATTGACCAACGCAATCTCTTCTTCTATTCGTTTTCGTTCGGTAATGTCAATTAACGTTAATCGAATTTCATTAATTCTCCCGTCTTTACAATAAGCACACGAGGCAGACAACAAAGTATAAAGCTCATCCCCATTTGACCGAATCGCTTTAATTTCTTGATCTTTAAACAGTAAGTCGTCCTGTGTACCACGCGCCTCTTCTTTCTCTAATTTTTCGGCAAGTAAGACGCACCAATTAAGTCCTTCAACCTCATTATAATGTTCACCTAACAGTCGTAAAAATGCATGATTGTACTTTTGTACCGTCCAGTTTATTGGATCAATCGACGCATAAGCAACGGGAGCGTTTTGATACAAGTCTTCTAAACGCGACTCCCTCTCCTTTAACTCAGCCGTTCTCTCTTGCACCCTTTTCTCTAAATCTTTCTTTGTTTTAGCCATTGAACGAGCAATTAACTGCCCCATGGTAATGGAAAGCAGCGTTGCCAAAAAAGTTAAAAACAGTGTGACAAAAATAACAATAAATAGATTATCTCTAATATTTTTAAAACCCGCTAACGCCTCGGATTCATCAATCTTAGTCACCAACCCCATTCCAAGATCAGGCATCCAACGCCATGCACCATAGACCTCTACCCCCCGATAATCTCGATAACCCTCTACATTAGCAACCACCTCTTCAATGTAAATGTCATTAAAAATCGCCTGTTCCATTAAATCTTCAACCGCCTCGGTAAAAGGCAACGCTGAACGTGGTGCACTCGGAACAAACCCTTCCATCAAATTACCACCGGGGTCTTTGACGGCTAAGTTTCCTTGCGCCTCTTTTTGCACCTCTTTAGGCAATAAGTTAATCGCTTTCAACCGAGCCATAAAGCGACTGTCTGTCACCATATCACCTTGTCGGGTAACAAAATAACTCTCTCCTGTCTCTCCCATTCGACCCTTTTCTAAAATATTCGATAAACGGCCAGAGGAATTTAATTTTTGTAGCAATACCGCGAGCACAGAACCGTCTAAATCTCGAATAGGAGCTGCAATAAATAGGTTTAATTCTGAAAATTCGGCATTGGTATTCAGGCGAGATTCTCCCTCTATATGAAAGGGAGGGATAAAAGTAGATTCCCCTAAAAAGGCTTGATTAAGCAGGTCGGGACGAATTTTTGAAACAAGATTTAACTCATTCACTAACGTATCATTAAGTGCTGCAATGTTTATATGATCTTGGTTAATAATAAAAAAACCATTAGAGCCAAATTCATCTTCTCGTTCTTGAAAGTACACACTGGCTTGTACCTGAAACACTAAATGATCCATACCACCTAAGATATTGGTCGTTTTTGAACTGACTAAAAGATTTTTGGTAATGGCGCTTAATAATGGATCTCGCCCCAGCTGCAACAACAACTTTTTTCGGTCATCAACCCAATACTCCACACTTTCTGCGGTTGAGTTTGACACCAACTTTAATCGTTCTTCCACCGACACCAGTGTGGATTTTTTATCCGCATCCACCATATACCAAACCAGCCCAAGCACAAGCACCACAATTAAACTGGCAAGCTGAATCGAAAAAAGTCGAAATCGTTTCGAGCTTACATGCTTTGCAAAACGATCATTGCTTAAAATACGAGGAATATAGCGTGTAAACGCAAAGAGAACTAAAAAAACCAAAAAACCAATAAAAACCGAGCCAAGAAAACCCATCTGCCACAGGCTCACTTCCATGCCAGCCTGAACAGCTCCCATAAAAGATAACAAAACCAAACCAACCCCAAACAATCCTTGCCTGCTCATCTCGCCACCTTAAATTTAGAGTGCATTCAAACGTTAGCTTAAAACCAGTTATCATTCTAGTCTAATTTACAGCAACCGTGTTGCACAACCGCAGGCTAAATTCATTATTTATACTAAGGATATTAGGGCAAATGCCAAAAACAAAAAAAGGGGCTTGCAAAGCCCCTTTTCTTTTTAAAACTACTGTAATAAAATTTTACACAAGCACTACATCAAATCAAACGATTTTGAAATGCCCAAAATTAAATACGTTGTAGGATCATTTGCTGAATCTTCTGGTACTGAATAGACATAATTTATCGAACCATCCAACCCTTTCGCCAACTCCATTGAATACCCCAAATCAAGATAATTTAACGCATCTTTTTTAGTGTCTTCATCAAGATCTAACATTCCATAAGTGGCTGAAAAATTATTTCGTTCATAGCTAATATGCGCATGATAAAAATCATTATCTTTTGCACTACCCGCTTGCTCATGAACGCCTTTATCGTAGCCCAATGTGACACCCGCAAACCCAACAGAGAGATTTAACTCCTTATAAGGTCTATCAAACGTTGCATCCGTATAACCATAATAAGTTCCACCCAACCCTAAAGAAACCCCTTTAAACTCACCCGACCAGCCTGCATAAAAATCGTATTCAAGGCCATTTTCGACATCCGCAACCCAAGTTCCCACATACAAACCCGAATCATGATCATAATCCAACCCAGCCAAAGCCGAAGCACTTTCCGTCTGCTCTACCCCACGAAATACATAGTTTGTCACCATGCCCACATTCGCCGACACACCCGCCTGAGAAATGGAAGGTACCAGTAACATCGTTGAAGAAGAAGCCAATACAACGGCCATTAAAGTTTTATTCAATTGAAACGTTTTTTTCATTGATCTATCCCCTAAGGTTCTTTTAAAAGTTCTTTAAAAATCGGTTTAAAAAAATCAAAACCATTCAT
>JAMOLY010000290.1 GCA_027068835.1 Thiomicrorhabdus sp.
TGGTGAGTATCATATCCATTGCGCCCGTCACCATTGGATGTTCCCAAGTGATGAAGTGCATATCTTCTCGTGAGAGCGCGGTGTTACGGTGATAGGTAGCGGTTAGGCCATCTTCAGGTAGGCTAGGAAAGTTCCCATTCATCATGTGATCAGTTGGTTTAACGATAAAACTATCACTACCATGAATTTGTTGATCAACACCATATTGATCAAAAACTTCATCCATGTATTCACTAAGATCATTCTCACGCGCCAAACCTTCAAGCTCATCAATAACTTCTTGTGCGTGTTCTTTATGGCAAGAGTTTAGCTCTAACAAACGATCACGGCCTTGTTGCATTTGCGTGAGTGTTTCATCGACTAGGGCTTTTGTTCTAATAACTAGATCATTAAATTTGGCGTTATCATTGCTGAGTAATTCACGCTCAATCTCGTTTTCAAATACTTCGAAAATGCTATGCCCAACCGAACAAACGTGTTGAAAAGCATTAAGGCCTTGGTGATACCAATTGAGCAATTTCTCTTGCGCTGTATCTGCAAAATAAGGCACATGAAGTTTGATGGTTTCAGTTTGCCCAATACGGTCTAAACGCCCGATGCGTTGTTCTAGTAAATCAGGGTTCAACGGTAGATCAAACAAAATGAGGTGGTGTGCAAACTGGAAGTTTCGCCCTTCACTGCCGATTTCTGAACATAATAAAATCTGTGCGCCCATATCATTATCCGCAAAGTAGGCGGCAGAGCGATCACGCTCAATAATGCTTAAACCTTCGTGGAATACGCTGGCATTTACAGAGGTGCGTAAACGTAAATATTCTTCAAGCGCTAATGCAGTTTCTGCATAGGCACAGATTAATAGCACCTTTTCTTTTAGGTGGCTTTCTAGCCAATCAACCAGCCATTCAACACGCGGGTCTTCTAAAATCCAATCGCTTGGGTCTGCTGAAAGTTCGGGGTGTAGCTGTAAATCTAGGTTTTCAGCACCTACAGATGACTGATTGGCTATTTGATAAATCTCTGGCAAATCAAGTTTGTATT
>JAMOLY010000291.1 GCA_027068835.1 Thiomicrorhabdus sp.
CATTGTGGCTTGCAGTGAAATAATGGTGTGAGCCACCCCTACGCCTAGGTTACGTAATACGGTGGAGTCGGTTAAATCACGCTGCCATCTTGAGATAGGTAGTTTCATCGCAAGGTGTTCAAAAATGGCGTTTGCCAATCCTAAGTTTCCTTCAGAGTTTTCAAAATCAATGGGGTTAACCTTATGCGGCATGGCGGAAGATCCAATTTCACCTTCTACCGTTTTTTGCTTGAAGAAACCAACGGAGATGTAGCTCCAAACATCACGGTCAAAATCAATCACAATGGTGTTAAAACGTGCCATGGCGTGAAAATATTCGGCAATGTAGTCATGTGGCTCAATTTGGGTGGTGTATGGGTTCCAAGCAAGTCCTAAGTTTAAGACGAATTGCTCAGATAGCTCATACCAATTAACTTCTGGATAGGCGGCAAGATGGGCGTTATAGTTACCCGTTGCACCATTGATTTTACCCATGATTTGTACGTTCATCAGTTGCTTGGCTTGGCGCTGTAAACGGTAAGCAACGTTAGCCCACTCTTTACCAGCGGTGGTGGGCGAGGCGGGTTGGCCGTGGGTACGCGCCATCATAGGGGTATCGGCCATATCGACACTCATCTCAACCATTTTGTCGATGAGTTTTTCCATTTCAGGAATGATAATGAACTCACGCGCATCTTTTAACATTAAGGCATAGGCTAAGTTATTAATGTCTTCTGAGGTGCAGGCAAAATGGACAAATTCAGAAATGGCGTTAAGCTCTTTGTTGTCGCCAAAATGTTCTTTAATGAGGTATTCAACGGCTTTTACATCATGGTTGGTGGTGCGCTCTATCTCTTTAACACGTTGTGCCATTTCGATTGAAAATTCATCCACTAATGTTAATAAGTGTTGCTCGGCTTCATCGCTTAACTTAGGGACTTCTGAAATACCTGGGTGATTGGCGAGCATACGCAACCAAAAAACTTCGACTTTAACGCGGTTTTTGATTAAACCAAATTCACTAAAAATCTCTTTAAGGTTGTTTAAACGGGTACC
>JAMOLY010000292.1 GCA_027068835.1 Thiomicrorhabdus sp.
CTTATTCTTATCGGTTGGTTGATCCTATTATTTTATGCCATTTGGCTTATTATTCGATGTGTCAAAGGCTTTAAATACCTCAACGACCAACAACCCATTCCCGACCCAACCAGCTGGATGTTTGGCTGAGGTATTCCCCGTTTCTATCTGGGGGTTCGGGTACTGCATTTACATTGCGTTTATGGTAGAATTGCCTGTCTAATTTAGCCCTCAAAACAATTGAGGCTCGAACTTTCGGGTCTCCATAAAAGAAATCGAGTTTTATGTCTGAAGAAAAGCAATACGATTCCTCCTCCATTACGGTTTTAAAAGGCCTCGATGCCGTTCGAAAACGCCCAGGTATGTACATTGGTGATACGGACGATGGTTCAGGACTTCATCACATGGTTTTTGAAGTAGTTGATAACGGCATTGATGAAGCGCTTGCAGGTCACTGCGATAAAGTCGTGGTCACCATTCACACCGACGGCTCCGTCTCCGTTACCGATAATGGACGTGGAATTCCTGTAGACATTCATAAAGAAGAGGGCGTTTCTGCCGCAGAAGTCATTATGACCGTGCTTCATGCGGGAGGTAAGTTTGATGATAACTCCTACAAAGTATCTGGTGGACTGCACGGAGTAGGGGTATCGGTTGTTAACGCTCTGTCTCAAAAGCTTTATCTGATTATCAAACGTGATGGCCAAATTTGGAAACAATCCTACACCCATGGTGTACCAGACGCACCCATGGCGCCTGTTGGCCCAACGGAAGAAACCGGTACCGAAATTCGATTTTTGCCCAGTACTGATACCTTTACCAACGTCGAATTTAATTTTGACTACCTTTTAAAGCGCCTTAGAGAGCTCTCTTTCTTAAACTCAGGGGTTCATATCGAACTCCTTGATAAACGTGATGATCGCCATGAAATTTTTCAGTTTGAAGGTGGAATTAGAGCGTTTGTGGACTACATTAATACCAACAAGCCATTAATCAATGAGAAAGCCTTCTACTTTACAACGGTAAAAGATGACATTACCGTCGAAGTTGCCATGCAGTGGTCCGAAGCTTATAAAGAGTCTATTTTCTGCTTTACCAACAACATTCCACAGCGTGATGGGGGAACCCACATGTCTGGTTTTCGTGCCGCGCTGACTCGTTCAATGAACTCGTATGCTGAAAGTTCAGGGCTGGCTAAAAAACATAAAATCACGACCGTTTCTGGTGACGACGCTCGTGAAGGCTTAGCAGCGGTTATTTCTGTAAAAGTACCCGACCCTAAATTTTCATCGCAAACCAAAGACAAACTCGTCTCTTCTGAAGTAAAAACAGCGGTAGAAACCGCAATGAATGAAAAGCTATCTGAATACTTGCTTGAAAATCCCAAAGAAGCCCAAGCGGTTTTTGGTAAAATTGTCGATGCCGCACGCGCACGTGAAGCTGCACGCAAAGCACGTGAAATGACACGCCGTAAAGGCGCTTTAGACATTGCTGGTTTACCCGGAAAGCTCGCCGATTGCCAAGAAAAAGACCCCGCACTGTCCGAACTGTACTTGGTGGAGGGTGACTCCGCGGGTGGTTCCGCCAAACAAGGTCGTGATCGCCGTACTCAAGCCATTCTTCCGCTTAAAGGTAAAATTTTAAACGTTGAAAGAGCGCGATTTGATCGCATGTTGGCCTCTGCCGAGGTAGGCACCTTAATCACCGCTTTAGGCTGTGGTATTGGTGAAGAGTACAACCTAGAAAAGTTACGCTATCATCGTATTATCATCATGACCGATGCCGATGTCGATGGTTCACACATTCGTACCTTGCTCCTAACCTTCTTCTACCGTCAATACCCAGAACTGGTTGAAAAAGGCTACATTTACATTGCGCAACCCCCGCTTTATAAAGTTAAAAGAGGCAAGCAAGAGACCTACCTAAAAGATGACTCTGAGCTGGAGAGCTACCTACTGCAAAGCGCCATTGATAATGCCGTTTTATGGACGGAGGAAGGCGCACCAAGCATCAATGGCCTTGCACTGGAACAACTTTCTAAAAACTACTTTAAAACACAGCGCGTCATTAAACGTTTAGCACGTCGCTACAACCCCACATTCTTAGAAATGTTGATTGACCACCCTGTGGTAACACTGGAAATGCTCAATGATGTTAATGCCCTAACACAATGGGCTAATCAATTTTTACCGCACTTAAAAGCCAGTGGCGAAAAAAATAAAGTGGAATATCAACTGACTGTTGAGCCAGTGAGTGAGCTGGATGCACTTGCAAAATTTCAACTGCGCTTACAGCAACGTGAACATGGTAGCTTAAGCACACAAATTTTTGATGCTGAATTTTTTGCCTCAAAAGACTTTGAGCAAATTGTAAATTTAGGCCAAGCGCTGCAAGGTCTATTAAGTGATACTGCTTACATTCAACGTGGTGAGAAAAAACATTCGGTATCCAGCTTTAAGGAGGCCATCGAGTGGCTCTTTAATGAGGCCAAACGTGGTCAAAATATCCAACGTTATAAAGGTCTTGGGGAAATGAACCCAGAACAACTCTGGGAAACGACCATGAATGCCGAAGCACGTCGTTTATTGCAAGTCACCATTCGAGATGCAATAACCGCAGATCAAGTGTTCACGACTTTAATGGGTGATGAGGTTGAACCTCGTAGAAACTTTATTGAGTCCAATGCACTGCAAGTTGAAAATCTCGACGTTTAAACCGACAATGGATTCAAGTTTTTTTTGAAATTTAACCCATTTTAGTTTTTAATACCGCCAATTCATACAATAAGGCCTTTGTTTTACAAAGGTCTTATTTAATTTTTATCTTTAATATTTAATCCGTTACCAACATGGTAACTCATACTTTTTAGGAGACTGTTTATGTCAGTACAACACCCTATCGTCGCCGTTACCGGTTCATCTGGTGCAGGAACTTCATTTGTAAAGCGTGCCGTAGAAACTATTTTTGAGCGCGAAAACTTAAAAGTCGCCGTTATTGAAGGCGACAGCTTTCACAAATATTCACGTGTAGAGATGCGTGCAAAAGTAGCTGAGTCTAAAGAAAATGGTGGCAAGCCACTTACGCATTTTTCAGAACACGCCAATGAGTTTCAAAAACTGGAAGAGCTTTTTGCCTCTTACAAAGAGACTGCAACGGGTAAAAAACGTTACTACCTTCACAGTGACGAAGAAGCCGCTGAACACAATGCACGTTTAGGAACCAACCTAAGCCCAGGTGAATTTACGCCTTGGGAAGAGATTGAACCAGATACCGATATTTTGTTCTACGAAGGACTGCACGGTGCAGTAAAACGCAAAGATCACGGCCCGAAAGAAGGCATGTACGACGTTGCACAACACGTAGACTTAGGCATTGGGGTTGCACCTGTTATCAACATCGAGTGGATGCAAAAAATCTACCGCGATACTTCTGAGCGTCCTTATACCGTTGCTCAAGTACGAGATACCATCATGGAGCGCATGGATGACTACATTGAATACATCGTGCCACAATTTCACCGTACCGATGTTAACTTCCAACGTGTGCCATTAATCGATACTTCGGATCCATTTTCAACCCAAGCAGAAACCGCCACCATGGGCCCTGCACCTGAAGATTCTCTTATCATCACGCACGTTCGTCATGACGAAGTGGATCTTTCAACTATTGTTGATAAAATTGATGGCGCATTTTTACAAAACCCACACACCATGATTTGCTCAGGTACACACATGGTCAAAGCAATGGATATTATTATGACCCCTATTATCCAAAAGTTAATTGCTAAAAAACGTGCCGCCATGGCCGCATTGGAAAAATAGATCACGATTGATTGTGTTCAAAAAAAACCCGCTTGAAGCGGGTTTTTTTATGCCTAAATTTTCCACAACAATTTGTAGATTAACGTACCACAGCAGACACCGCTTCAAGCTGAATCGGCTTGTCTAATAACGTTTCCATTTTCTGTTTTATCTTATCAATGTGCATCGTTTCTAACGGTCGGTCTGAAATCAATTTAGCCGAGATATACAACACATCGCCATTACGAACCTTCACATTTCTGACCTCAATGCCATCCACTTTCCAGCCCTCTAAAACATAGACCACACCCTGCTCTTTCACCATCTTATTGTACGACAGCACCAGCGGAATACTCACCATCGCTACAAACAACAAGGAGACCATAATGCCTTTTTTAGCCACATGAAACGGGCTGAACCCCATTACAAAAAACGTGGCCGCCGCCGCCAATACAATGCCTGCCAAGTTGGTAATAAACAGTAAAAATGCCCCTGAAAAAACGCCCCAATCCCACCAACCAAGTCCAATTCCCGAAACGGCCAAAGGCGGAACTAAGGCGACCGCAATCGCAACCCCAGCCAAGCTTTTTGCAATTTCAGAACGTGCACTGGCGTAAGCGGCGGCAATTCCTGAAATAATCGCCACCCCTAAATCCAATAATGTAGGACTTAAACGTGCACCAATTTCACTGTTAATCGTATGCAACGGTACTAATAGGCTTAATAGCGTTCCAAATAAAATAGCTAATCCAATACCTGTTACCAGCGTTTTTAAGCTTGTCATCACAAACTCGGTATTTTGACGCAACACCCCCATCGACAATGAAACTATCGGTGCCATTAAAGGTGCTAAAATCATTGCGCCAATAATAACGGGAGCCGAATTGGCAAACAATCCCACCGTCGCCAACAAGGTCGATAACACCATCAAAACCAAATACGCTTGCGTACACTGTGCGTTTTCAGATAACGTCACAAAGGTCTCTTTAACTTCTTCTAAATCCGAATGATGCACCCATGGCAATGGACGATCAACCAACTCTCTTACCACCTGACCTTTTGGCAAGCTTGAAACTCGAACCACTTCTTTTAACTCTTGAGACGCACTCTTTTTTGGCAAATTTGAGTTTAAAACCAATAACGCACTTTCATGAACACTTACCTGAACGGTTTCAGCACTCAATGCGTTACCATCCACGCTGTAATCCAGCGTCCCATTACCTGAAATGGTCATTTCTTGCGTTTTAATATGGCCTAAATAATTGGGCAAAGACTCACTGAGTGACTCTCTTGAAAACAATCGATTAAATAAAAAATAAACAATATCAATAATGCTTCTTGGTGCTAAAATCAATCCATTTAAACTGGACTCATCCTGTAACTTTTTTTTAACCAAACAGCGTGTAAAATCACTGTTTTCAACACGGTACACCACGGTAATACCCAATGCCGCCGTTCGAATCGTATGCTGTTTAAATGTCTCCAGTTGATACGCCTGCAAGCGCATTTGGCTTAACCGAGAGGTCATAATCATTAAATGTTTAAGCTTATTCCAAAACCCTTCATCCAAACGAGTGGCTGTCTTCATCGCCTCTGGATGACCCAACATGACCGAACTTAAAACCAACTGGTCATTGCAATAGAGCAAATCACTTTCAACGGCCTCTTTTGCACTGAAAATATT
>JAMOLY010000293.1 GCA_027068835.1 Thiomicrorhabdus sp.
ATATAGAGTTAACAATGCCTTTACCTTGGATGCATTTTAAGCCTGCTTCAATAATATCCCATTTAGAGGAATCAACCATAACTGGCACACGAGCAATATCAGGTTCGGCAGCACAAAGATTAAGGAAACGTACCATTGCATCCTTAGATTCGAGCATACCTTCATCCATATTTATATCGATGACTTGTGCGCCGTTTTCGACCTGTTCTAGTGCAACTTCTAATGCGGTATCGTAATCTTCTTCTTTTATTAAGCGCTTAAATCGCGCAGAACCTGTTACGTTGGTACGCTCGCCCACGTTAACAAATAAACTATCGGGAGCAATAGTGAAAGGCTCAAGACCCGATAAGCGACATTCCACCGGAATATCAGGAATGATACGAGGCTTAATATCAGCAACTACATCTGCAATAGCTTTAATATGTGCGGGACTAGAACCACAACAACCACCAACGATGGTTAAAAATTCGCTTTCTGCCCATTCTCTGATGTGCTCTGCCATTTCAGCAGGCTCGAGATCGTATTCGCCGAATTCATTTGGTAAACCTGCATTGGGATGCGCTGAAACATGAGTGTTGCTGATACGAGATAGCTCTTGAACGTATTGGCGTAACTCACCGGGGCCTAATGCACAATTTAAGCCGATAGATAAAGGTTCAGAATGAATTAAGGAGTTATAAAAAGCTTCTGTAGTTTGACCCGATAAAGTACGACCTGAAGCATCGGTGATCGTACCTGAAATCATTATTGGCAATTCGATGTTATCTTCATCAAAGACAGTTTTTACTGCAAAGATTGCGGCTTTTGCATTTAATGTATCGAAGATAGTTTCGATGAGGATAATATCGGCACCACCCTCTATTAGACCTCTTGTTGACGCACTGTAGTCATCAACCAAAGCATCAAACGTGATGGCACGATAACCTGGATCATTAACGTCAGGTGACATGCTACACGTTTTACTAGTTGGGCCAAGTACACCAGCAACAAAACGAGGTTTCTCTGGTGTTGAGTATT
>JAMOLY010000294.1 GCA_027068835.1 Thiomicrorhabdus sp.
CCCAAAAATTATGATCGACAATTTCGTGGTGCAGTGCGTGCAAAACAAGCTTTAGCAAGCTCCTTAAATATACCTGCTGTTAATATGTTGAGCTATCACGGGGTTGAAAGTTTTTTGGCAAGCTTGCGCCAAATGGGAATGAGTACATTACACCGTCGTTCACGCGAATATGGTTTGCCTTTAATCTTGGGTGGAGCAGAAGGCACGCTATGGGAATTAACCACTATGTACGCCAACCTTGCTAATCGCGCTCAACAAAACAGTGAAAGGCTCGCTGAAAACTATTACCAAGCAACCGCTTTAAAACAAGGTAAAGTGACCAGCTCAAGGATAAATGAAATCAGCCCCGCAAGCGCATGGATGACATTGGATGCGCTCATTCAAGTAAATCGCCCAGGCACAGGCGCATACTGGAAGCGCTTTAATAGCACGCATAAAATAGCATGGAAAACGGGCACAAGCTTTGGTCATAGAGATGCTTGGGCAATCGGCACAACCCCACAATATACCGTAGGCGTTTGGGTAGGACACGCAACAGGAAAAGGACGACGCAATATGACGGGCGTGAAAGTTGCCGCGCCTATTTTATTCGATACGTTTAATTTATTGCCCTTAAAGAATAGCTGGTTTAAAAAACCTGTTGATCAAATGAAAACCGTTTCACTGTGTAAAAATGATGGTTTTTTAGCCAATGATTTATGCGAATCAGTTGATTATAAAATTCCTTATAACAGCCATTTTGACCGTATCAGCCCCAATCATATTCGTGTACATTTAGATAAGAATACAGGCTTGCGTGTTCACGGAAACTGCGAATCCATCAGCAATATGGAACAAAAGAGTTGGTTTGTTTTACCACCTGACCAAGCCTATTATTATAAACAACATCATACTGATTATAAGCCATTGCCTGAGTGGCGCACCGATTGCCAGCAAGTACAAACCGCTAAAGTTGGCAGCCCTATTTCTTTAATTTACCCTCGCAGAAATACACAAATTTATATCCCTAGGGAGT
>JAMOLY010000295.1 GCA_027068835.1 Thiomicrorhabdus sp.
ATGCCCTCATTTTAGAAAATTCTCTCATCAAACAGCTCAAACCCAAATATAATATCTTACTGCGTGATGATAAAACCTACCCCTATATCTACATTGACCGTTCCGAGCCGTTTCCTCGTTTTGAGATCACCCGCCGCATTGTCAAAGGAAAAGAGATTAGCTATTTTGGTCCCTATTCTATTGCCTCACGAGATATTTTAGATGCACTCTATCAGCTCTGTCCCCTCGTACAAAAAAAGAGTTGTCTCCAGGGGAAAAAAGCGTGTCTGTACTATCAGCTTAAACAGTGCAAGGCACCGTGTGAAGGGAAAATTACCGCTGAGGAGTATGCTACCATCGTTGCCAAAGCTCTTAAGTATATTGAAAATAAAACACTCTTGGTTGAGGATTTACATGTAAAAATGCATCAACTCGCCGAACAGTTGCGCTTTGAAGAGGCAAGCCAATTGCGTGACAGTATTGAGCGTATTAAAAAAAGTACCGTCCACTCCCATATTGATCTGGCATCTAAAGAGCATTACGACATCTTCTGCATTGAACATCATCAGAGTAAAGCCGTTATTATCAAACTTTTTATGCGCCACGGTAAAATTGTCTCTGCAGCACACCATAGCATCAATATCAATGAATTTTTTGATAGGGATGAGGCCTATGAGCGGGCTATTTTAGACTTTTACAACAATGAAAAGCCCCCTGTTGTTGCACCTATTTTAGTAGCACACTCCTTTAGCAATAGTGCTCTTGTCAGTGAACATCTCTCAACGCTCTTTGGAAAAAAAGCACCCATCATTCACCCGCAACGCGGTAATAAAAAATCCCTCATCACCTTAGCACTAAGCAATGCTCATGAACTACTCAAACACGCTCCTGCTAACGACGAAGAGACATTACAAGGGGCACTGCAAGAGTTATGTCAGCTCCAACGGCTTCCGCAACGCATTGAGATTTTTGACAATTCGCATATGGCGGCACAGGCGACAGTAGGTGCTATGGTAGTCTATGACAACGGTCATTT
>JAMOLY010000296.1 GCA_027068835.1 Thiomicrorhabdus sp.
TGTTGCGTTTGGTGATTTTAATTTGCTCTGGTGATAGGCTCAGTACATTGATTTTGGTTGAGGCTGAGGCTTCAAGCACATTTGGCGCGGGGTATGAACCAGCGGTGGCAAAGCCATCGATCTGGCGATTTTTAAGTGCGTTTACAGCGGCATTTAATTCAACTTTTGCCAGCTTAACTTTGCCTTCAAGACCGAATTTTTTAAAATACTTCGTGGCTTCACGCGCCCCAAATGAACCCTTGCCAACAAGGAAGGTTTTGCCTTCAAGATCGGCAAATGTTTTAACGCCTGAATCAGCGCGAACAACAAAGTGCATGGTGAGGGAGGGAATGGGGAACAGGCCGCGAATTTCCATAAACTTTGGATTGGCAGGCTTGAACATTTTGATGCCCTTTTGGGCAAGCTTAATCAAAACTGGCGGGGTGGTGAAAACGTAATTGCCCGTGCGGCTGGCGGCTTCCTTAACATTTTGAACCGAGCCTTGGCTTTCTTCAACGGTCAAAATGATGTCGCCGTTTGATCCCTTTTTCATCGCCTCGGCCAATTGTACGGCCATTTGATAATAAGACGATGTGGATTTGGCTGATTTATAGGTGACGCGGGTTTCGGCCATCGCTGTCGTGGTGAATGTCGCGCTTATGCCAAGTGCCAACAATAATGCAGTTTTATTCATGTGTGCTCTCCCAGTTTGTATTGTAATTTTTATTACAAAATGAATAGCATGATAAATAATAGCGGGGGAAGGGGGAAGTTGGCTGTTGCAATATTGTGCATTTAAAGGTGAGTCCACATACTAGCTTTCGTTGGTATGACGGTGGAGGGTTTGAAGTTTGGAGCTAGTTGTGGAATTGTAGTTTTTAGTAGATGGAGGAAAAACTGATGACTAATTTTACTAATCCAACGCGGGAGGCTTTTGGGGAGTTTGTGGCTTTGGATCGTTATGGGCCGATTGCGATGCTTAATCTTATTCGGTTGCGCGAAAAGGCCAATTATGAAGCCGACTATGAAGGTG
>JAMOLY010000297.1 GCA_027068835.1 Thiomicrorhabdus sp.
AAAATGGTTATGGACTTACAATAACGAACGACCTCATTCAGCGATTGGTGGTGTGCCACCAAGATACAAGCTGGAAAAGGTTTAATCTTCTACTTTTAACTTCGGTTATAAATGGGGGGATTACACTCTTCTGCCTGATTGTTTATCCATGGCCACAAAAAAAGGGCACTTAAAGCGCCCTTTTTTTGTGGCTCATCCTAAAGTAAATCAGTCCAAGACAAGCAAAGGCAATAACTGCCCTTCAATGCGTGAGCTTGGCAACGACTCAACAATGTAACGATACAATCGCTTTGCCTCCCCGGAATCGGTATTCACTTCAATCACTTTCTTACGTTTGAACCCCGAGACTTCTTCGGTAATATTTTCTAACGGCTGCATGTGTGCCTGAACGTCTAAGCTAACAAACTCTAAAGACCGATCAGGAAATGCCAATAAAACATCCGTCATTTCATCATACAAGGGTTGGTCAAACAGCAACCTGAGAATACAGTTTAACTCTGTACGACTGCTACTGTCTAAGCTGTCTGTATGGGTTGTGGTAAGCGTGCTCATTACGCGTCTCCTAAATTAGCTTGATCTAAAGATGTCTGACGTTTTTTAGGTTGCCCAAAGCGTTTGTAAATAATGGGTAAAATCAACAGCGTTAAAATGGTTGAAGTAATTAATCCACCAATCACCACAATCGCCAACGGACGCTGAATTTCTGACCCTGGCCCTGTTGCAAACACCAAAGGCACTAATCCCAATGCCGCAATGGAGGCGGTCATTAACACAGGACGCAGTCGTCTTAAAGCGCCTTCTACCACCACTTGGCCTACATCCATCCCCTTGGCAAGCAGTTGATTAAAGTAGGTCAACATCACCACCCCATTTAAGACGGCAATCCCCAACAGCGCAATAAAACCAACCGATGCAGGTACTGAGAGGTATTCACCCGTTATCCACAGGGCGACGATGCCCCCAATTAAGGCAAACGGTACGTTGACTAATACCATGATCGCTT
>JAMOLY010000298.1 GCA_027068835.1 Thiomicrorhabdus sp.
CCCCCTAGACCTGTCAAGGTCAAGGGCTTGCACTCTAATTCGCATTTCTATCTGGGGGTTCGGGCTAGACTGGGTATTATTTTATCTTCAGGATAGCTCACGGTATAACCATATTTTAGTTTTATACTTTGCTTCGGTTTTAATGTGCGCTCCCAGCTCACCACGCCTTTTTTATCATCCAAGTCCTTTTTGCTTGGCGCTTCGCCTAGTAGCTTCACTTTGATGTCTTCATTAGCGGCAACAGGCAACACATCATAAAGTGAAATTTCAAAAGCTTTGTTATGATTGCTATGAATACTTAGTTGATAATGGCGTTCAACCACTTTATTTTTACCAAATAACAAGCCAGCTTTACGTCTTTTATCTGGGGAGGGGGTAAATGTAATTTTTACTTTATCGTCTTCACCAAAGGATAATTTTAGCTCTTCCCCTGATAGTTTTTGTTGCATAAACGTTGTTCCCACAAAACTGCCATCACGGTACAAAGATAAACTGCCTGCCAATAAAGGTGTGTCCCCCGTATGTTTTGTCTTTGCCAAAATCATTGCACGAGGATCATACCTAGGCGCACTCGCTAGGTGTACATCTGCATCATAACTTTGTGATGTTAAGGCAAATCTACGTTTGTTACTGCCCGAGTCTAAACTAATCAAGCTAGGTACTTTATATTCTGCTGAAAAGTCGCTAGTCATTAGTTGGCTTTGCTGTTGAGCCATTTTTCTTTTTACCATGGAGGCTGCTGTGGTTGCTTTACTCGCTTCTGCCCCAACCATTTCTCTAACCATGTTGTTGCCTTTTTCCATTCTAAAATCTTGCTCTAGCATCGGTTCAGGTCGTGGTATATCAGGCATAAAATCCAGTACCCAAGGGGCTAGTTGTGGTAGTTGCGTACCCGCACTTGGGCGCAATGTAGAAAGTGTAACATTTACATTTGTCCAATCTTCACCTGTACGCTGGCTTATTTGAGCCAACGTTTTTAATTCAACCTTTCCTGTCGTGGTGTTTAAGTCTGCGTCATATACGGGTGTCCAACGTGCTCCGTGTATTTGATAGGTAAGTTTCAAGGTTAGGTTCGTTGCAGAACCGCTGTTAACCTGAAGTTTTACGGATCTTGTTTCTCGTTGGTTAACCGCAATTTGATTGAGTTCTTTTTTTAGCGTTGTAATTTGCTTGTTGTAAGATTGTAAAGATTTCTCCGCTATACGGGTTCTTTCTTGAATGGTTGCCGTCGCCGTGTCTAGCGTTTCCCATGCTTCTTGCCACTTCTCTATTGGGAGGTTTCTATAGGTATCATGCTCAGTTTCACTATTTTTATCGTTTGAATTTTTCTCGCTCCCAAAAACCATTCTTTTTATATAGTCAAATTGATTGCGATGACGCAGTAATGCATCTTGAGTTTTTCTATGCTTATCTTGTAACCCTTCAATTTGATCAAGAATAGATTTTTCGCGTTCTTGCACTATGTCTTGTTGAATATTTCGTAATAATTCGACACTGCCTAGGCTAATTTCCCCTTGGCCTTCTCCTGATACTCGCAGTGATGTTTCATTTAAGTTAACAGGGAGATTGCTAATAACAATATCATTAGCACCTGCTTGCAGTTTTATCATAGAAACACGCATAATTTTGGCGCTGTCTGGATAAATGGTTACGGCTTTAATCGTAGAATTTGCTTTGATCTCTGCTGCGTGTATAGGGGACGCAAAAAGCATACTTATTGTCATGGCACTAATCATTAATTTAATCATAACGTGACCTCTTTTAATTCTTAAGCCTGTAAGAAACGCAGTAAACTGGATAAAGAAGCTTTAGTCGCTTCTATGACTTTTTCTTAGTCGTTGCCGTCGTTTTCTTGGCAACAGCTTTTTTAACGGGTTTCTTTTTGACCGTTGTTTTCTTCTTTGCAACGGCCTTTTTAGCGGGTGCTTTTTTGGTTGTTGATTTTTTAGCCGCTGCCTTTTTAACAGGAGCTTTTTTCTTCGCACCCGCTCGGCCACGTTTTTTAGGCTCTGGTGCTTCGTCTAAACGTTTTTGACACTCTTCGAGACTGAGTTCAAGTGCGTCTTCGTCTTTGGCGATTTTGGCGTTCTTTTTGGTGGTCACGTCGGTGATGTAAGGCCCCCAGCGGCCTTTTAGGATTTTTACATCGGTGCCTTTAAAGGTTTTGATGATTTTATCGGCATCGGCCTGAATTTTGGTTTCAATGAGCGCAATGGACTCTTCTAGGGTGATCTCAAGCGGATTAAAGCCTTTCATTGGGCAGTACATTTTAACCCCATATTCCAAGTAGGGGCCAAAAGGCCCTTGTTTGGCGATGAGGATTTGCCCTTTTTCAACTTCAAATACCGAGCCATCAACAGCGGTGGCTTTAAATGATTCTGGCATTTCGCCGACTTCTCGTGGGAGCTTGAACAGTTCTAATGCGTCTTCGAGTTTGAGTAAATCCATTTTTTGACCGGGCATCAGGCTGGCAAAAACAGGTTTTTCTTCATTTTCGCCGTCGCCCACTTGAACATAGGGGCCGTAACGTCCAATTTTGACAAACATGGGTTTGCCACTTTCAGGGTGGTTTCCAAGAAGTCGAGATTGCCCAGCTTCTTCACGAGAGACCTCTTCGGCAGCTTCGACTTTGGGGTGAAATTGTGTATAAAATTCATCGAGCATGTCTTGCCATTGCAGTTTTCCTTGGGCAATGACATCAAATTTTTCTTCGACTTTGGCGGTAAATTGGTAGTCGAGTACATCGCCAAAATGTTTGGTTAAAAAGTTGGTGACAATGCCAGCAATGTCGGTTGGAAACAGTTTATTTTTTTCACTGCCTGCCATTTCGGTGAGGCTTTCGGCTGAAACCGTACCTTTTTCTAAGGTAATTTGGCGGTAACTGCGCTCTTTACCTTCACGATCCTCTTTGACTACATAGCCACGTTGTTGAACGGTGTCGATGGTGGGGGCGTAGGTGGACGGTCGGCCGATGCCCATCTCTTCTAAGGTTCGGACTAGGCTGGCTTCGTTATAACGCGCAGGTGGGCGACTAAAGCTTTGGCGAGCGGTGAGTTGGTCAACGCTAACGGCCTGCCCCACGGTCATTGGGGGCAGTAGGCCTGAATCTTTGTCTGAGCCAAAATCGTAAACTTTTAAGAAACCTTCAAAGGTTACCACTTCGCCCTTGGCCGTCAGTTTGTCGTTAGGCAGTGATTCGATGGCGATATCAACGGTGGTGCGTTTCAGTTGCGCGTCAGACATTTGTGAGGCGATGGCACGACGCCAAATAAGTTGATAAAGACGTTGCTCATTGCGTTCCCCCGTGACATTTTCAACATTAAAATCGGTGGGACGAATGGCTTCATGCGCTTCTTGTGCATCGGCTTTTTTGGTTTTGTAGCGTTGAACGTTGCTGAACTCTGAACCATAATTTTTGATAATGGTCTCTTTGGCTTGTTCAATGGCGGTCTCTGATAAATTGAGAGAGTCGGTTCGCATGTAGGTAATTTTTCCCGCTTCGTATAAACGTTGTGCAACCACCATGGTTTGTTTGACTGAAAACCCAAGCTTGGCCGCGGCTTCTTGCTGTAATGTGGAGGTGGTAAACGGGGCTTTAGGGCTTCTTTTAGCGGGCTTTTCTTCAAGGGAAGCGACGGACAATTGGGTTGTGGATACGGCCTCTAAAAAGGCGGTGGCTTCGGCTTCTGTTTTAAAGGTTGCGGTGCGTTTAACATCCAGCTTTCCAATGGATTTTTGATTGTTATCCAGTAAATCTAAAACGCCTTGCACTCGAAAAACAAAGTTGGATTCAAAAGCTTCCACCTCTTTTTCGCGCTCTACAATTAAGCGGACGGCTACTGATTGAACACGCCCAGCCGAAAGCCCTGAACGAATTTTTTTCCATAAAATAGGAGAGAGTTCAAAGCCCACAATTCGATCTAATACACGGCGGGCTTGTTGCGCGTCTACTACGTCCATATTGACGGTACGGGGGTGTGCAACGGCTTTTTGAATGGCGGGTTTGGTAATTTCGTGAAACACAATGCGTTTAGTGGTTTTAATGTCGAGTTTGAGTGCTTCAGCAAGATGCCAAGCAATGGCCTCTCCCTCGCGATCCTCATCTGTCGCCAACCATACGGCCTCGGCGGTTTTGGCAACTTTTCTTAACTCGGCAACGGTTTTCTTTTTATCGGGCGAAATTTCATAGGTGGGTTCAAAGCGATTGGCTAGATCAATGCCCATGCCTTTTTTTTGCATGTCGCGAATATGACCGTAACTGGATAAAACGGTAAAGTCTTTGCCTAAATATTTTTCAATGGTTTTAGCCTTTGCCGGTGATTCCACGATTACTAAGTTTGTCATATTGTATTTGCTCTATTTATTAGATGTATTTTTAAGGCAGAAATTTTTTCCTTTTTTAAGGGTGCAAAATTTTTAAGCATTTTGCAAACACTTTAATGACTTTTTTTAAAAATAGTCGGATTTACGCTATCAGTTGAGTCTGCGCCAGCGTCCTGCTGAAAGCGCTTCGATTCTATTCGAGAGTTCCAGCAACATTAACTGGCTTTGAATTTCATACACAGGCTGTTTGCTTAATACAACCAGTTCATCCATGCCAATGGGCTCGTAACCAATATGTTCTAAAATGGCGGTTTGAACAGGGGGGGAATAATTTTTTATGGTTTGATTTTCGGTGGATGTGTCTTCAAATAAATCCAGTGTTTGAGGCGTGAGTGAGTGTTGCAATTGTGTGGACAACTCCTCTAAAATATCTTGCCCCGATTCGACCAATTTAGCGCCTTGTTTAATCAGTTGATGACACCCTTTGGCCTGCGGGTTATTGATTGACCCTGGTACCGCAAACACTTCTCTTCCTTGATCGGTTGCCGTTTTTGCTGTAATTAAAGAGCCACTTTTGAGTGCCGCTTCGATCACCAGAGTGCCCACGCTTAGCCCGCTGATAATGCGGTTTCGTTTGGGAAAGTGGTAAGACAAGGGCTTGGTGCCTAGTGGAAATTCTGAGACCATCACGCCCTCATCGGCAATTTGACGACCCAGTGTTTGGTTGGCTGCGGGGTAAATACGATCCAGCCCTGTTGCAACCACGGCAATGGTTTTTCCGATCCCTTTAAGCCCGCCTTGGTGTGCCGCGGCATCAATGCCTAAGGCGAGACCACTGGTAATGGTAAGCCCTTGACTTGATAAATACTGTGCAAAATCTTGAGCGATAAGCGCCCCCTGTTTTGAAGCGTGTCGGCTGCCAACAATGGCAATTTGTGGGTCTTGCAGTAGTTCAAAACGTCCTCGCGTTGCGAGCAATAGAGGAGCATCGTCTATGCTTTGAAGTAAGTTTGGGTAGGCATCATCCCCAAATGCAAGCCAGTTTTGCCCTGTTTGCTCTCCCCATCGCATGGCTTCTTCAACCTGTTTGGGTTGTTCGGAATCAAACAGTCGATCGAGTTGTTTCGGTTTTAATATTTCTGTGGCAGAGAGTTCTTCTTTACTGGCAAGCATTGCAACGTTGAGTTGACCAAAATGGGTTTGGAGTTCCAGCGTCTGTTTGAGTGAGATATGGCTGGTATGTAAGGCTAAAAGGCTGGGTAAATCAGAAAAAATTGACATAGTTCGCTATAATGTAAGGATTTGATTAAATTAAGTATAACTGAAGCCTGAAAATAACCATGGAAAAACTCGACATTGTTCTTTACCCCGATGCAGGATTAAGAGAAACCTGTGTGCCCATTCCTGAAATGAATGACACACTCGATAAACTGATTGATGACATGCTGTACACCATGTACGACGCACCGGGCATCGGTTTAGCCGCACCTCAAGTCGCGGTGCAACAACGATTGATTGTGATGGATGTTTCTGAAAAAGGCGACGAGCCAATTGTGTTAATGAACCCCGAAATCATCCAAAGTGCTGGCAGTCTTCGCTGGGAAGAGGGGTGTCTTTCCATGCCAGGTATTTATGCAACGATTAAGCGCCCCAGTGAGATTTTGGTGCGAGGTATGAATCGAGACGGTAAGACGATTGAATTTGAAGCCGATGAATTGTTGGCGGTGTGTATTCAACATGAAATTGACCACTTAGATGGCAAAATGTTTATCGACCATTTATCTCGGCTTAAGCGAACCCGTGCGATGCAACAGTTTCGTAAATTAATGGAACAAAAAGAGTCTTAATTTATGAAAAATTCCCCCCCCCCCTTGCGCATCATTTTTGCAGGAACGCCAGAATTTTCCGTGTCCGCTTTAACGGCGTTACTGGATTCTGAACATGAGGTGGTTGCGGTGTATACGCAGCCAGACCGACCTGCTGGGCGTGGACGAAAGCTAACCGCAAGCCCTGTAAAAACATTGGCATTGCAACATAACCTGCCCGTTTATCAACCTGAAAGCCTTAAATCGGAGGAAGCCCAGCAAACGTTAGAGGCACTGAATGCCGATGTGATGATCGTGGTGGCTTATGGTTTGTTACTGCCTAAAGCGGTGTTAGACGCACCTAAAGATGGTTGCTTAAATATTCACGCTTCTCTGTTGCCTCGTTGGCGAGGTGCCGCCCCCATTCAACGCGCCATTGAAGTGGGCGATGCCAAAACAGGTGTGACCATTATGCAGATGGATATTGGCTTGGATACGGGGGATATGCTCTATAAAGTGAGTACCGAGATTACGCCCGAAGACAATGCCAGTCATTTGCATGACCGTTTAAGTGCGTTAGGGGCGAGTGCATTAATGCAGACGTTAAAGGCGTTGCAGTTGCAACAATTGTTACCTGAAAAACAAGATGAGTCGTGTGTGACCTACGCAAAAAAATTGACGAAGGCCGAGGCTGAAATTCAATGGAATGAGCCAGCAGAGGTGATTGTTCGAAAAATTCAGGCGTTTAACCCATGGCCGATTGCATTTACTTCGTTTCAAGACAAGCCATTGCGAATTGGACAAGCGTCGTTGCAAAGTAAACAAGGGAGGGGGGGGGAGAATTTTATCTCTCACGCGGATTCTGAAAAGAGTGGCACAGTGCTCGCCATTGATAAGTCTGGCATGATGGTTGCCACGGGCAGTCAACCCATTTTGATTCAACAAGTTCAGCCTTCGGGTAAAAAAATGATGTCGGCCTATGATTTTGCGCAATCCAGAGCATTGCTTGGGCATCGGTTTTTATGAAGGGTGCTTCGGGTCAACTATCGGTTTTAAACACACGTTTTATTGCGCTTAAAATATGTTTATCTGTGATTGAACATGGGCGCTCTTTAAGTCAGGCATTGCCTGAAGGCTTGGCGCAATTTTCCGATCGCCGCGAACGAAATTTTACTCAAAACATGGTGCTGGGTACGTTACGTTGGCAAATCCGTCTGGAAGCGATTCGAGCCCAACTGCTTAAGAAAAAATTGAAAGCCAAAGATGAAGATATTAACCAGTTAATTTTGCTGGGATTGTATCAAATCTTATACATGGATACACCCGAACATGCCGCCGTTTCTGAAACCGTGGGAGTGTTGCCCAAACTTAAAAAGCCTTGGGCAAAAGGGTTGGTAAATGGGGTATTGCGAAATTTTTTGCGGGAAAAAGAGGCCATTTGTGCCGAGGTGGATTTAAAACCTGCGCATCGCTATGCGCACCCCCAATGGATCGTGCGCACCTTGCGCAAAGCTTACCCTGAACAGTGGGAGGGCATGTTGGCTGAAAACAATCGCATTGCGCCCCTTACGCTACGCGTTAATGTTCGTTACCAGACCCGTGATGCACTGTTAGAAAAATTAGCCGTGGCAGGCATTGAGGCGGTCAAACACGCCGTTGCACCACAAGGCATTGTTTTGCTACACAGCGTGGATGTGGCGAGTTTGCCAACCTATAAAGCGGGTGGTTTCAGTGTTCAAGACCCTGCGGCACAGCAGGCAGCCAATATTTTAGCGCCACAACCCAATGAGCGTATTTTGGATGCGTGTGCCGCACCAGGTGGAAAAACCACGCATTTGCTTGAATTTTCAAATAATCAATCCCGAGTGTTTGCGCTTGAAAAAGAGCCAGAACGACTGGAGCGTTTGGCAGAAAATCTATATAGATTAGAACTTGAAGCGGACTATCAAGCGGGGGATGCCTCACAACCTGAATCGTGGTGGGATGGCGAGTTGTTTGATAAGATTTTGCTGGATGCGCCCTGTTCGGCAACAGGAATTATTCGTCGTCATCCAGACATTAAATGGCACCGAACGGAGGAGGATATTGACGCGCTGGTTGATATTCAAGCAGAGATATTAACTGCACTTTGGCCATTGTTAAAAGAGGGGGGGCAATTATTGTATGCAACGTGCTCGATTTTGCCTCAAGAAAACATGCTTCAAATGCAACAGTTTTTAGCCTCGGAACCCTCCGCCAAAGAGGTTTGTATTGAAGCAGAGTGGGGTGAACGTCAGGAAGGGTTGGGGCGACAAATACTGCCCGGTTCTCATGGCATGGACGGTTTCTTTTACTGTCTGCTTGAAAAAGTGAATGTGTGATGAAATTCCCCCCCCTTGTTTTAAGTGTTCTGTTTTGGTTGCTTTTCAGTTATTCCAATGTTGCGTTCTCTAAATCGCCCATTCACTTTTCGTCTGTAAAAGAAGTGTTTCAAAACCAACAATTGGCCTTAACGGCCACCGTTGATTTTACGCTTTCTGAGGAAGTGCTTTCGGCCATTTACCATGACATTCCTATTTTATTTAAAACCGAAATTATTCTGTTTGAGAAAAGTAAATTTTTGGGTTTTCCGATTGAAACAACTCAAAAAAAAATTGAATATTACACGGAGTTGTATGCGTATGGTGTAAATCGGTATTATGTTTTGTATAACCACCGAAATCACAAACGACAAACCTTTCAAACCCTTGAAGATGCACTGCAAACGTTGGGAACATTGCAGGCGCTTCCCGTCGTTAATCAATCAGTATTACTGTCAGGAAAGCACTATTTTTTGAAAGTACGAATCTCTTTGGATCGCTGGAAATTACCCCCCCCCCTGTTTATGAATGCATTGCTAAACCCACTTTGGCAATTGGACAGTGGTTGGCAAGAAGTGAAAATACAACGCCTAAATAAGGGAGCCTAAATTATGAACTCTGGTGTTTGGACGTTTTTTAAGCAATATGGCTGGATCACATTAATCTCGAGTGTCTTGATGATCTCACTGGTGATTATGAGCCAGATTTTACAAAATGCATCGAGTTTTGCAGACACCTACTCTTCACTGTTATTTTTTACCCTTGCAGGGATTGGCGTGGTGCTGTTTGTACTGTTTAAAACGCTTTGGATGCTCCGAAGACAGTACAAACGAAAAACGCCGGGCGTTAAGATAACCCTTCGCTTAACGCTGGCCTCTACGCTGATGATTGGTATTCCAACGGCAATTATTTTTTACTTCTCTTTAACGTTTATTCAGCAAGGCATTAACCAGTGGTTTGATGTGAAAACAGAAACGGCTTTAGCCAATGCCTCGGCGTTAGTGCGTTTATCACTAGATAACAGTACCCGAGACCGCTTAAAGCTTACACAGGCGATGGTGAATGAAAAAGGCATTTTATTGGCCGCCTCGCCCGTGATTGAGGTGAACCGATTGCGCAGTTTACTGGATGCGCACGAGGTGGCTTTGTACCACTCTAACCAGCAGTTGATTGCGTTCAGCAGTGAAGAGGATATGACCGTTTTACCTGAACCGCCTGGGGGGAATTTATTTCAACAAATTCGCCAGAAAAAAACTTATGCAGCGGTTGAAACACGTGCTGGATTAACCTCAGACGATCAATTTATTCGAGTCATTATCCCCTTTTCAGACTTAGGTTTTTCGGGAACCTATGCGTTGCAGGTCATTTTTTTAATTCCTCAAACGATGACGGTACTTGCGGAATCGGTGAGCGCGGCTTCGGCACAATACAAAGAACTTTCGTATTTAAAGGGGCCTTTGATTACCAGTTTTACCTTAATTTTATCCATGGTATTTTTGTTAACGTTGGTAACCGCAATTTTATTTACCATTCAGGCGGTGCAAAACTTTACTAAACCCATTCAAACATTGGCACGAGGAACGCGAGCGGTGTCAAAAGGGGACTACAGCGTTAAAATGCCCATTAAGGAGGGAGATGAATTTGGGGATTTAACTCAGTCGTTTAACGACATGATTCAGCGAATTTCACAAGCTCGAAATCAGATCAAGCTCGGACACCAACAGACGGAAGTTCAAAAGCTGTACTCACAGGCCATCATTAAAAACTTAACCAGTGGCGTGTTAACCTTGGACATGAACTTGCAAATACGCACCAGCAATGATGTTGCGAATCAAATTTTTAATATTGAATTTTCAAATTATATTGGACAACACTTTGAGCGTTTATTGTCTCAAGACGATCATTTGCCCCAATTGGTGGAATTTTTTGCACAGATTTCACCACACTTAAAGCAAGATACGAAATCATGGAGTTTGCAGTATGAATTTGCCTCTCAGTACGGGCAAAAAATATTGATGATTCATGGTTCAACACTGCCCAGTATGGATCAAACAATCGGAGGGTACGTGATTGTTATTGACGACATTACCGAGTTGGTTCAGGCACAGTTAAATGCTGCTTGGAGTGACGTGGCACGTCGCTTGGCGCATGAAATTAAAAATCCATTAACCCCAATCCAACTCTCCGCGGAACGTTTAAAATTTAAATTAGACGGGGTGCTGGAGGGACAAAATAGAGCATTATTGGGACGAATGACGCACACCATTATTGAACAAGTGGCGACGATGAAAAACTTGGTTCAGGCTTTTTCAGATTACGCCAATACGCCAGAGGTTTTGCTGGAAGAGATGAGCCTTAACCAACTCATTATGGACATTGCCGCGATGTATCAAGATCCAACCGCTAAGTGGAGCCTAGCATTGGAGCTTATGGATCATTGCCCAATGATTTTGGCAGATAAAGCACGCTTACGTCAGTTGTTCCATAATTTAATTAAAAATTCGATTGAGGCAATGGAAAATACCATTTTACCTAGCATTCAAATTACAACCTATTGTGACGATCAAGAGAGTGTGATCGTTCAAGTGATCGACAACGGACCAGGGATTGCAGAAGAGGCTCAAAAGTGGATTTTTGAACCTTATGCAACGGACAAACCAAAAGGATCGGGGTTGGGGTTGGCCATTGTTCGTAAAATTGTGGAAGAGCATCATGGTCATATCTCTCTAAATTCCACACCCGATTCCGATACCTGTTTTATAATTAGATTTCCTTGCATGGCAAGTAATGCAAGTACTCAGACCCCCACAAAAACCAAGATGGACACGTAAGGCACATGCAAAGACCCAGTAAATTATTAATTGTGGATGATGAAAAAGACATTCGAAATTTAATGCAAGAAATTTTTGAAGAAGAGGGCTATCAAGTTGAGACGGCGGCTAACGGTGTTCAGGCACAAACCGCGTGGCGAAAACGGTTACCCGATGTTGTTTTTTTAGATGTGTGGATGCCCGATATTGATGGTATTTCATTGTTAAAAGAGATGCAAAAAGAGCATGTACTGGATCACGCCAAAGTGGTGATGATGTCTGGCCATGGAACGATTGAAACGGCGATTGAGGCAACCAAGCTAGGGGCGTATGATTTTTTAGAAAAACCGCTTTCGTTGGCAAAATTAATTGTAACGGCTGAACGCGCCATTGAGCATGGACGGTTGCATCAAGAAAATCGTCAATTGAAACAAAATCAACCAGACCAAGTGTTGCCCGTAGGCAAAAGCAAGATGATGGTGCAGTTACGCGAGACGATTGAGCGTTTGTCTAAATTCACCATGCCCATCTTAATCACGGGGGAGTCTGGTAGTGGACGGCGACACCTTGCAAAAGCACTCCATAAAACGGGCATACGAAAAGAATTTGCATTGATTGAAATCTCTGCGGTGGATCTAAATCGTTATGTGCAAGAAGAAGGCTACCATCAGTTAAATAACCTAATGCGAGAGGTAGACAATGGCACATTGGTGGTGTCGCATTTAGAACAGTTAAGCGTAGAATCTCAACATGTCTTAGCAGATATTCTTCAATATCAACGTTATCAACCACACGCTTCTTTGGAAGAGGTGATCTTGGATGTTCGTATCATTGGCTTGTCTAAAGGGAATTTAGAGCATCATGTGTTGCATGGAGAGTTTAGAGAGGATCTTTATCAGCGTTTAAAAGTGATGCCGATTGATATTCCTGCACTGCGTCAGCACACCGAAGACATTCCAGAATTAGTGGAATATTTTGTGGAACACTTTGTGACCAGAGAGGGATTGGAGTATCGACATTTTTCAGTTCCCGCACAAAATGCATTGCGCCAATACGGTTGGGCAGGTAACCTTAAAGAGTTGCAAAATTTAATTCAACGTTTGCTTATTTTGGGCAGTGGGGACGTAACGGATTCTGAAATTAAAAATGCACTGATTAAAACCGAAAATACAGCGGAATCCACGTCTGCTATTGACACAACGGTCTTGCTAAAAGAAGCAAAAGACCGCTTAGAAGCGTCTTATTTGAGTCAACTGTTGCGTGAGACAGGGGGGAATGTTTCTGAAACCGCTAAACGTTCAGGGATTGATCGAACTAATTTATACCGAAAGCTAAAGAGTTTGGGCATTGATCCTAAAAACCCAATTTAATTCAATGGCCACCTTGGGTCGTATTGAGAGACAAAAAGCATGAATATTGTTATTTTAGGGGCAGGACAGGTCGGCTCTTCATTGGCGGAGTTATTAGCGAATGAAAATCACAGTGTCACCGTTGTGGATTTAGACCGACTGCGCTTGCAACGTTTGCAAGATCGTTTGGATATTCGTACCATTTGTGGCCATGCCTCGCACCCTGATATTTTGTCGCAAACGGGGTTAGACGGTGCGGACTTACTCATTGCGGCGACTCAAAATGATGAAACCAATATTTTGGCCTGCCAAATTGCACATATAAATCACAAAGCGGTTACGAAGATTGCACGGGTTCGGAGTAAATCGTATTTAGACCACCCTGAGCTATTTAACCGTGACGCCGAGGCGGGCTGTGTACCCATTGATGTTTTAATCAGTCCAGAAAGCTTGGTAAAAGATTATATTTTACAGTTGATTGATTATCCAGGTTCTTTGCAGGTGATTAACTTTGCGCAAGGTAAGGTTCGACTGGTGGCGGTGAGAGCCGAAGAGAGTGGTTTATTAGTCAATAAAAAAATTGGATTGATTAAACAGCATTTACCTGACAACATTAAAACTCGAATTGTGGCCATCTATCGAAAAGATGAAATTGTGATGCCTACCGCAGATGTGGTAATTAAAGAAGATGATGAAGTGTTCTTTTTGGCAAAATCTGAGCATATTTCAACGATTGTTTCAGAGCTAAGGCGTCGTAAAGTCAGACCTTCACGTAATATCATGATTTGGGGGGGGGGGAATATTGGGTTTAGTTTGGCGCAAGCGCTTGAGAAAGCACATCAAGTTAAACTGATTGACCGAAGCATTCAACAAGCCCGACAAAATGCCGAAATTTTAGAAAAAACCATTATCATTCATGGCGATGTTTCGGATAAGGACCTATTGTTGGAAGAAAATATTGATGAAATTGATCTGTTTATTGCCGTCACGAATAACGATGAAGCGAACATTATCTCAGGCATGTTGGCCAAAAAGTTGGGAGTTAAGCGAGTGATTGCATTAGTGAATAATCAATCGTATGTTGAATTAATTCAGCGTAACAGCATCGATATTGCCATCTCAGCAGACAGCATTACCACCAGTCATTTGTTGCACTATATGCGCGAAGGCGATACGGTTAAAGCTGTCGCATTACGCCGTGGTACGGCTGAGGCGATGGAAGTGGTAGCACACGGCAGTGAAAACAGTTCTGACATTATAGGTAAAAAAATTGGCGGTATCGACTGGCCTAAAGACATTACCATTGGCTGCATTATTCGTGGCGAAGAGGTGCTGATTGCACATCGAGACTTAGTGATTGAAGCAGAAGATCATGCTATTTTATTTGTTTCGGACACCAGCAGCGCAGCAGAGGTATTGCAGTTATTTTCTCCAGAGGTTAAAAAAAGTTGGTTTTAATCCATGCACTCTAAAATTATCGTAAAAGTACTGGGCTTATTGTTGATGTTGTTCAGCTTAAGCTTACTGCCGCCTATCGTGATTTCATTGATTTATCAAGACGGTGCACTCCGTGAGTTTTTACAGGTATTGGTGGGGGTTTTAGCGCTCGGACTGTTGCTTTGGTATCCTGCACGAAATCATAAGCGGGATTTAAAAATTCGAGATGGGTTTTTAATTGTGGTCATGTTTTGGACGGTACTAGGATTTGTAGGAGCCATTCCATTCTATTTACTTGAAGAGCTTGGCCCGTTGAGCTTAACCGACGCTATTTTCGAATCATTTTCTGGGTTAACCACTACGGGAGCAACCGTTATTACTGGTTTGGATAACCTGCCCCATGCCATTTTATGGTATCGCCAGCAATTGCAATGGATGGGGGGTATGGGGATTATCGTCTTGGCGGTTGCCATTCTTCCCATGCTGGGTGTTGGAGGCATGCAGCTCTATCGTGCCGAAACTCCTGGCCCCATGAAAGACTCTAAAATTGCACCTCGAATCTCTGAAACTGCCAAAGCACTTTGGTATATCTATGCAGGATTAACGTTGGCGTGTGCAGGCGCATATTGGCTGGCAGGCATGAACTGGTTTGATGCCTTTAGTCACAGTTTTTCAACCGTGGCGATAGGGGGGTTTTCTACACATGATGCCAGCATTGGTTATTTTGATAGCATTGCCATTGAGAGTGTTGCCATCTTTTTTATGTTTTTAGCAGGTATTAATTTTGCGTTGCATTTCAGTGCATTAAGGCAACTTAATGGCTTTGCGTATTTTCGAGACCCAGAGTTTAAAACGTATTTGGGAATACTCATTGCAGGCGTACTTATTGCAACGTTATATCTGTATTATCAACAAGTCTACCCTACGTTTGAAGAAGCGTTGCGCTATGGGCTGTTTCAAACCGTTTCAATTGCAACCACAACAGGGTTTGCCAATGCCGATTTTTCAGCTTGGCCTGCTTTTTTACCTTTTATGTTGATTTTCATGAGCTTTATTGGGGGGTGTGCTGGTTCCACAGCGGGGGGCATGAAAATGATTCGTTTTGTGTTGCTCTTTAAGCAAGGGATGCGAGAAATTAAAGGTCTATTGCATCCCAATGCTATTTTGCCCGTAAAACTGAATGGCAAAACCATTCCTGAAAAAGTAATGACCGCCGTTTGGGGGTTTTTTGCGGTGTACGTGTTTACCTTTGCCGTCTTAATGTTAACCATTATGGCACTGGGAGTGGACGAAGTGACCGCCTTTTCATCCATTGCGGCGATGATGAATAATTTAGGCCCGGGACTGGGCGAGGTGTCAGAAAACTTTCAGTCAATGAGCGACCCCGTTAAGTGGGTGTTAACCTTTGCAATGTTGTTGGGGCGGCTTGAAATCTTTACCTTACTTGTACTGTTTACCGCCGCTTTTTGGCGAAAATAATGTGATGAATCAATCATGAAAAACAGTTCAGTCGCCCAAAAATGGGACGCAAAATACCAATCCGCTCATTTACAGACCCCTGCCAACCCCTGTTATGTACTAAAACAGCACAGCCATTTATTGCCCTTTTATGGGCAAGCGTTAGAGTTAGCGTGTGGTTTAGGGGGCAACGCGCGTTTTATGGCGCAGTGTGGCCTAAAAACCCATGCGTGGGATATTTCGGATACCGCGCTCACTTTATTAAACAATTATGCCAGCTTACATCAATTGCCCATAGAGCCATTAATTACCGATTTAGAACAGATGATTTTGCCTTACCAACAATACGACGTGATTGTGGTGAGCCGTTATTTAGATCGAGGACTGTTTGCAAGTATTGAAGCCGCTTTAAAACCTAATGGCTTGCTGTTTTATCAAACTTTTTTATCCCCCCCCCATGAGAATGCACCTCAAAACCCAAGCTTTTATGTACACTCGGGTGAATTTAATCAATCGTGGCCAACGCTTACGACGGAAGTGTATGGTGAAGGGTGGTTAATCCCTGAAAATTCCCGTTTAGAGGATGATTTTGCCGCACAGCGTTATGCATGGTATGTGGGTCGAAAAACCGAGTGAAGTGTTTAAAGCTCGATTCGATTAGCCCAATGATGATTGGGTTTATACTCGCCATTGTGGGCACAGCTCTTTTTTCGTTGAAGTCGATTTTTATTAAATTGGCGTATGTTGAAGGGTTAAATGCCGACAGTGTTTTAATGGTACGAATGGCATTGGCTCTGCCGATCTATTTGGTTATTTTAGTTTGGCTTATGCGCACGAAGACGCGACCCAGCGTATTACCAAGCCGTCTGCTTAAAATTACCTTTTTAGGCTTTATTGGCTACTACCTCTCTTCGTGGTTGGATTTAAAAGGCTTGGAAATGATCTCCGCACAATTGGAGCGGTTGACCCTGTTTACCTACCCATTTTTAGTGGCCATTTTAGGCGCTATTTTCTTTAAGACTCCATTAACTCGTAAAATTATTGTGGCACTGTTGATTGCATACAGTGGCTTATGGGTTGTTTTCTCTCAAGAATTAACGCTCTCTGGCGACCAAGTGCCATTAGGTACGTTACTGGTATTTTTAGCAGCGTTGAGTTTTTCATTGTACGTATTGTTTGGTAAAAAAGTCATTCATGAGGTGGGTAGTTTATGGTTTACCAGCATTGCCATGGCGGTTTCGAGCTTTTTTGTATTGATTCACTTTGCGGTATTGGGTGACTTTAGTACGTTAAACATTACGCCTTTGGCGTGGTTATGGCTGGTGTTGTTGGCCATTTTTAGTACGGTCATTCCCAGCTTTATGATCAGTGAAGCGATTGCTCGTATTGGTCCTGCTCAAACGGGAATTGTGGGTATTTTAGGGCCTATTGTAACGATGGGGCTGGCGATTTACATACTAAACGAACCTTTTACGCCTTGGCATGGTCTGGGTATGGCATTGGTGATAAGCGGTGTGGCGTTGTTAATGTTTAAAAAATAAGGTCTTTTTTAAAATACCTTAATTATTCCTTAAGGTTTCTTCAATCTTTGGATATTGACCCATATGGGTTGGCATCGTAAACTAGAACCAACTTAAATTAAATCCCTTATTTATTTAAAGTTAAGCTTTCCCCCAGAAGCTTTTTAAAAGTTGTTTTATATTTTTATCCCCTTAGTTAAGTTGATGAGCACCGTTTAAACGCGGTGCTTTTTTTTGTCTAAAATTTAGATTTTATGTTTTTTTTTGTAAATATCATTCATCACCTTGGGCGGTTTACGATAACGTTTATAACTCCACAGGTACTGTTCGGGTGCCAGTTGAATGCAATTTTCTACCCCCCTATTGAGCGCCGTTGTGGCTTTTAATTCATTGGAAGAGGCGATGTCTGGATCGGCGGGTAGGTAGTGAAGGCAGAACCCTTGTGCGCTGGGCAAACGCCTCAGCACAATAAAGAGTACGGTACTGTCGGTTCTTTGAATTAGCTTACTGACCAGCGTCATGGTGCGGGCAGGGCGACCAAAAAAAGGTGCGTAAACCCCGCCTGATGCGCCGGGGTCTTGATCGGGCAAAATAGCGGTGGCTTCTTGGTTATTGAGTGCTTTAATTAAGGTTCGTACCCCGCGCAAATTGGTGGGGGCTAAGGCCGCACCAAACCGCTCTCTGGCATTGACCATAAAGGATTCAACCGAGGGAATGTTGGGTGGACGGTATAAAAATGTGGCAGAGTGTTGAGCCGAGACAATGGAACCTGCCAGTTCCCAATTTCCCATGTGGGGGGCTAAAAAAATAATGCCTTTTTGTTGAGCGATGGCATCATCTACTAAGGATTGTCCCTTAACTTCTGTAAACAGTGGTTGTAAACGTTTATAAGGCCAACACCACGCAGCGCCCAATTCTGCGGTGACTTTTCCTAGCGAAATTAAGGTCTTTTTCAGGCGTTGCTGTTGTTCGTTTGCACTTAAACGGGGGTAAGCCACCGCTAAATTTTTTTGCGCGATGGTTTTATGACTGTTGGGCAGCCAGATCAAAAGATAACCAATGGCTGTGCCGACCTTTTGAATAAGCGAATAGGGCATCCAGCTAAAAAGCCGAATAATGCCTTTTAGAATACGGCCTGCCCAAAGGTGTTGTTTAGGCAATTTGCTTTGAGTCTTAGGCATTGTTTTTCACAAATGGATTGGGATCAAAGGTAATTTCGACCGCTTGATCTAGGTTGGTTGATGAGACCTCAGCCGCTTCAAATTCATAGGGCTTCGCTTCGCCAGTTCTGTCTAGGGTTAAGTCGGTAAAGTTAAAGAGGTTGGTGTCACAGAGCTGACTGGGGGCAATTTCTTTAAGCGAGTTAAACACGTTCTCTACGCGACCGGGTGATTGCGTATCCCATTGGTTGAGCATCGCTTTAATGTTTTGTCTTTGTAGGTTTTCTTGAGAGCCACATAAATTACATGGAATGATGGGATACTCTTTTATGGCGGCGTAGTGCTGTATATCTTTTTCTCGGCAGTAGGCAAGCGGTCGTATCACAATGTTTCGTTGGTCATCACTGAGCAGTTTGGGCGGCATTCCTTTGAGCTTGCCATTAAAAAACATGCTTAAAAAAAGCGTTTCCACAATGTCGTCCATGTGATGGCCTAAGGCGATTTTGGTGGCGCCAATTTTTTCGGCAAAGGCGTAGAGGGTTCCACGTCGCAGTCGAGAGCACAGCCCACACGTGGTTTTTCCTTCTGGAATTTTGGCTTTTACGACGCTAAAGGTGTCTTTATCAATAATGTAGTAAGGTACGCCTAAATTTTCAAAGTAATTGGGCAGAATGTGCTCTGGAAAATCAGGTTGTTTTTGATCTAAATTGACCACCACCACTTTAAAGTCAATGGGGGCGGTTTTTTGCAGGTGCAGCAACACATCAATCATAACGTGTGAGTCTTTGCCACCACTGGCACACGCCATAATAACGTCGCCCGCTTCAATCATTTTATAATCCGCTACGGCTTTTCCAACACAGCCACGTATTTTCTTTTGGAGCTTGTTAAAGGGGAGGGCATTGGTCTGTTGTGTGTCTGTTTTCATGGTTTCCAGCGTATGTTTATAGGTGTATTGATAGAATGTTTTGAATGCTTGTTTTCCATGCCGCAGAGAGAGCAGGGTGTTGCAGGGCTGTTTTTAACCATTGCATATCTTGCTCCGTTTTATGGAACTGTTTGGCGGTAAACAAATGTTGAATGGTCAGTGTCTCGTGTGTGCCTTTGTAGGGTTGCCAGGTCATGGCTTGGCCTGTTTGAACCGTTCCAGTGGTGAGTACGCGACAATAAAACCCAACGTAGCCCTCTTTGGAGTAGGCGTGTAAAAAGCTTGCCATGCTCCAGTTGTCTTGAATACTGGCGTGTTCGCCGAGTTTCCAGCAGGGGCTTCTGGGTTGGGTAACCTCTAATTGTACGTCGCCTATTTGAAAACGATCCCCTAGACAGACCTGCGTTTCATCCAAGCCTTCAATGGTGAGGTTTTCACCTAAAAAGCCAAAGGGTTGCTGAACCTCAAACCGTTGATAGTGCGTGGCAGGCAGTATAAACACCGCTTTATCCGCCCCGCCGTGATTTTTTCGATCAGCTTGTTCGTCACCTGTTAATCCAAGTGTATCAATAAAAATAGGGTCTTTTACAGCGCTTTTATGCAAGGCACTGGGGGTGCCATTACGCCAAGGGTGAGTTTTAATCTGTCCAATATTGACTGAAACGAGTTGCATTATCTGCTCCACCTTAGATGAGTGACGACATATATTTATACAACATAACCAATCCCATGAACACCAGCAGGATGGAAAATCCCTTTTTTAAATGGTGTTGGTTGATTTTTTTGCCTAAATTATACCCAAGCCAGCTACCTAATATGCCAAGCAGGGCAAAGAGGGCAATAATCGACCAGTCAATGGTTAGGTTTAATGTATTCAGTACAGGAATATAGCCCATAAAGCCTGCCAGTGACTGAATGGTGACAATGACCAAACTGGTACCAATCGCCAGCCGCATGGAGAGCCCGCCTAATAAAATCAGGGCAGGAATGATTAAAAACCCTCCGCCGACCCCCACAATACCTGTAATGATGCCCACTAAAAAACCGTCGATAATGATTTGATGCATCGCTCTTTCAGAGTGCTCATGATCCTCCTCTTTTAAGGGCATGGGAGAGAACATAAAGTAGCCTGCAATCAATAAGAGCACTGAAAAAATTAACATTTGAATCGCATCACTGATAAAGTGCGCACCCCACGCACCCGTTACGGCGCCGATCATGCCGGGAAGGCCAAATAAGAGCACCGTTCGCCACTTTACCTGTTTATGATAGACATAAGAGATGGCTGAAAAGAGGCTAATAATACTGACAATAATAAGGGAACTTGCAATGGCCAGTTTGGTTTCTTGACCAACCACATAGGTTAAAACAGGTACTGTTAAAATAGAGCCGCCCGAGCCAAGTAACCCAAGGGTTACGCCAATCAAAATGGCGCCAATCCAAGCTAAAATCATGTGGTTTTCCGAACTAAAAAGACACCACTTTCAATGTGTTGAGTGTAAGGGAACTGGTCAAAAAGTGCTGATTCAATCATCTGGTGCGTTTTTTCAATTTCAATTAAATCGCGGGCTAAGGTCTCAGGGTTGCACGAAATATAAATGATACGTTCAAATTCACAGACCATTTTTCGAGTTAAATCATCCAGCCCTGATCTTGGCGGATCTACGAATATAGTGTTGAATTGATACGAGGTTAAATCAACCTCTTTAAGGCGGTTAAAAGAGTGTCCTTGCAATGCTTGAGAGATCTCTTCTGCCGCCATTTTAACCACGGTGATGTTGTTAATTTGATTGGCTTCAATATTAAATTGTGCCGATTTTACAGAGGTTTTAGAAATTTCAGTTGCTAAGACTTGGGTGTAAAATTCGGCTAAGGCAATGGAAAAATGACCGTTGCCACAGTAAAGTTCAATTAAATCTCCTTGTGCCCCTTTGGAGACCTTTCGTGCCCAATGGAGCATTTTTTGAGCCACTTCGGCATTGGGTTGGGTAAAGGAGTTTTCGATCTGTTGATAGGTAAACACTCGTTCATCTACGTGCAATTTTTCAATGACATAGTCTTGATCTAAACAGATCTTTTGTTTGCGCGCGCGTCCAATAATATGGGTAATGGCTAAGGCGGCTTTTAATTGCGTGGCGGCCTCTAACCAATCTTGATCGCCCTCAATGGCACGGCGATAAATAAGCGTAACGAGCATTTCGCCACTGAGCGTGGAGAGAAAATCGACCTGAAAGAGACGCTGGCGCAATACAGGGGTTTGCATGATTTCAGCCATCAACTTAGGCATTAATGCATCAATGGCAATCGAGGCCATCGGGCACTGCTTGATGTTCACTTTTTCTTTGGTCTCTTGATTAAACATAATGTAATTTGAAACATCGCCCTCATGCCACACTCTAAACTCAGCACGCGCTCGGTAGTGTGTTGGGCTGGATGAAAAAACGGTGATGTTGGTCAGCGAGGGAATCAAGCGGTGTAGGCGTTGTGTTTTTTCGTCTAGCTGCGCTTGATAGCGTTCAGGAAAAACTTGACAGAGCATAGGGTATCCAAGCAAATATAGGGGGGTGGCAAAAGAGAGTTATTATAGCAAATTTACGGTATTTAAGGAGAGGCTCCTGAGGGGGGATTCGGGTTAAATTTCGGGTGCAGAGTCTTTTAAAGTTGCGTATACTGAATAAACTTAAATTATTTCACTAGGTTGTGGTTCGATGTCTCAGGAAGCGTTTTTAATTATTGAAGATCAAAACTCCATGGGATTGCTGTTGCAAAGTGAATTGCAGCAATTGACTCATTTACCGATTCATCTTTGCCAATCTTTGGCTGAAACGCAAGCACTATTAGAGACGGATGTAGATATTGTGGCCTGTTTGAGTGATTTAACGCTGCCTGATGCGCCACATGGCGAAGCGATTGCGTTGCTTCAAAGTCAACACATTACCACGGTTGTTTTAACTGGCTCTTATAATGAAGAGACGCGGCAGGAGATGTTTAAACAAAAAGTAGCCGATTATGTGATTAAAGATGGCCCAGCCTCCATTCGATATGCGGTGCAAACGCTTAATAAGCTCTATAAAAATCGGCAACGCCATGTGTTTAT